>DATKPZ010000111.1:0-9335 GCA_035523815.1 Alphaproteobacteria bacterium | reverse complement strand
GTCCACGCCCTGCTCGCGCAGCCGCGTCGCCGTCGCTTCGTCGCGAACGAAGATATCGTCCGCGCGCCGCAGCGCGCGACGTTCGAAAAATCCATAGGGCGCGACGCGTACGCTCTTGGCGGTGCCGACGTAGGTCACCGGGGCCGCAGCGGCCAGAGCCATGAGCAGCGCGAAGACGTCGCCGATGGCGACGACTCTCGCGTACTCGCCGCGGGCATGCTTCAAGAAGCGATGTTGTTGATAGGTGAGCACGAGCAGACCGCTGCTCACGTCGCGCGCGATATTGCGCAGGTTTCCCATGGCGAGCAGACCGCCGCTCGGCATGACGCGGCGCGGCCCGACTTCGCGCATGACCGACGAGCGGCTTTCACCGACGAGTGGAAGATGATCGATCGCGACCGCGCCGTCGAGTTCGCGCACCTCTTGCGCGAGGCGCTCGGCAATGGCAATCTCGCCGTGTCCGTTGGTGACGAAGAGCAGCGCTGAAGGCACTTATGGAGCGCCGAGCAGAGGAACGAGCTCGAAATCCTCGACCGCGAACCGCCCGCGCGCGTCATCGTAGGCGATCTCGGTGCGCGAGACATATTGCCCGTACGGTCCGGCGTGGACGATCGGGACGCCGTTCACGACCTCAGGCGTGAAGAGCGTATCGTGGCTGTGGCCGCCCAGGATCAAATCGATGCGCGGCACGCGCTGTGCGAGTTGACGGTCGAGCGAAAGCCCGACGTGCGAGAGCACGAGCAGCATCTCGCCGTCGGGCACGCGCTGCGCGTGCGGCGCCACGGCATCCCACGGATCGAGAAAGCGCCAGCCGAAGATCCGCTCGTACGGGCTGCCCACCGGATACTGCATGATCAGCAGGCCGAGGACGTGGATCGTCGTGTCATCATAGCGCAGGGTCAGCGAAGGGAGAAACGGCAGCTCGCGGCCTTTGGTGTCGAGCAGATTGCTGCACACGAGCGGATGCATCATCTTCCGCGCTCGCGCGCGCAAGAGGGCGTAGAGATAGTGAAACTCCCGGTTGCCGATCGCCTGCGCATCGTAGCCGGCTTCGTCGATCTCGGCGATGATCGGTTCGCTGCGATGGTACACGGTTTGGCTGCCGCGCAGCGAGTCGCCGCAATCGAAGAGCAGGCCGGGCCGCTCGTCGCGCAGAGCCCGTAAGCGCGGCATAAACCCGCGGTGACCGTGCAAATCCGACGTGTGATAAAGGCGCATCAGCGCTGGCCCGCCTTTGCGAGCGCAACGGCAAATTTTGCGCAGTCGTCCAGCGCGCTCGCGGGCCCGAGCCGCTCGCGCACCTCGGCAAAGTGCGCGTACTGCTGCGAGGGGTCGCGCAGCAGCGCTTCCATGGTGGAGGCGAGACGCTCGGGCGTGGCGTCGTCTTGCAGCAGTTCCGGCACGAGTTCGCGTCCCAGCACGAGGTTGGGCAGCGTGATGAAGCGCCCCGAATAGATGCGCCGTCCATAACCGACCAGCAGCGGCGTGATGATGTAGAGCGCGATCGACGGAACGCCGGCGAGCACGCTCTCCAAGACGGCGGTTCCCGAGGCGACGAACGCGGCGTCGGCATCTTCGATCGCCGCGGCGACGCCACGCGCGATCGTCACGTTCTCCACCCGCGCGCGCTTGAGTGCACGCGCGATGAGGCGTTCACTCGGCGCGCCGGCGGCCCCGAACACCGCGCGCAAATTCGGACGCGCCGCGCGCAAAATCTTCAGCGCCGCCAGCAGCGCGGGGACGTGGTACTTCAACTCGCCCGCGCGGCTCCCGGGCAACAGCGCGATCGTCCCGCCGTCCGGCGGCGGAGCCGGACGCGGCGGGCGTAGCGCATATTGCGCAGCGAGCGGATGCCCAAAGAACATGATCGGCAAGCGATGCGATTTGTAGAACTCGTACTGACGCGCGAACGCCGTCACCGGCACCGTCATCGCACCGACCGCGCGCGCCACGCCCTCTTTGTCGAGCCAGGTCGCGGGCGGAAAGAGATACATGATCGGGCCCGCATATTTCAGGCGGGTCCGCAGCTCTTTGGCCAGACGCATGTTGAAGGCGCCGAAGTCGACCAGCACGATGAGGTCCGGCCGCTCGCGGGCGAGATGACGCGCGGTGCGCCACATCGTGGCGAGCAGGGGCGGAATTCGCGGAATCGCGGCGAGCGGCCCCATGCTGGCCCAACCGGTGTGATCGCGCCAAAGCGAAAAGCCCGCGCCGCGCATTCGCTCCGCGCCGATGCCTTCGAACCGCGCCTGGGCGTCGTAGCTCTCGATCGCGCGGGCCAGCAGCACGGCGTTCAGCTCGCCTGAGGCTTCTCCGGTAGAGAAAAAATAGCGCAGAGCAACGTCCTCATCATTTCAAAATGCCCCGTTGCGACGGGGCCTCCAGAAACGCGACCAGCTCGCGTCCCGGATCGCTCGAAGCTTCGGCCTTCATCTCCTCGACGGCCTGCGAAACGTTCAACTTCGGGTTGTAGAGGATCTTGTAGAACTTTTTGATCTCGTTGCGCTCTTCCACGGTGAAACCGGCGCGGCGCAGCCCGACCGAGTTGAGACCGTACGGTTCGGCGGGATTACCTTCGATCAGGAAAAACGGCGGGACGTCTTTGGTGATTTTGCTCGCGCCGCCCACCATGGCGTAGCGGCCGATGCGCGTAAACTGATGCACGCCTGCTTGCCCGCCGATGGTCACGAAATCGCCGACCTCCACATGACCGGCGAGCTGAGCGAGGTTGGACATGGTCACATGATTGCCGAGCACGCAGTTGTGCGCGATGTGCACGTAGGCCAGCAGCAAACAGTCGTCGCCGACCGCCGTCGCCTGATCTTCACCGGTCGCCCGCTGGACCGACACATACTCGCGCAACACCGTGCGATTGCCGATCTTGGTGAAGGCGCGCTCGCCGGTATATTTGCGGTCCTGCGACGAGGCGCCGATCGTCGCGAACGGATAGATCTCGCAATCCTCGCCGATCGACGTCCACCCGTTGATGACCACGTGCGCTTGGAGCACGGTGCCTTTGCCGATCGAGACGTTCTCGCCGACCAAACAAAACGGCCCGATGTCGACCCCGCGCGCGATGTTCGCATTCGGATGAACGATAGCAGTAGGGTGAATCAAGCGTGCAGCACCGCGGCATCGAGATTAAAGCTGCGCGGATCGGTCGCGATCGAAAACATCAACTCGGCCGAACACACGAACTGTCCCTCGACATTCGATTCGGCACGCACCCAACCGATGTTGCGCTTGTGCCGCTCGAGCACCACTTCCATCATCAGCCGATCGCCGGGAACGACCGGCCGCCGGAACTTGCACTTATCGATGCCGGCCAAATACGGAACGCGCCGCGCGAATTCGCCCGGTTCGAGCACCACCGCACCACCCAGCTGCGCCATCGCTTCGATGATGTACACCCCGGGAAAGACCGGGTTGCCCGGAAAGTGTCCGGTGAACATCGGCTCGTTGACGGTGATGTTTTTGAAACCGAGCGCGCGCGAGCCGGGCTCGAGCTCCAAAATGCGGTCGACTAGAAGCAGCGGATAGCGGTGCGGCAAGATTTCCATGATCTGCCGAATATCGATGTCAGCCACGTTTCCTCAATTCGTTTATCACGCGCGCATGCATCGCATGCCCGCTCTTGATCGCGATCACTTCGCATTGCGGCCACGCGCCGAGGAGCGCGAAGTCGCCGATCAAATCGAGCACTTTATGGCGCACGACCTCATTGGGCCATTGCAACGGCTGCATCGGGCCCTCCTCGTCGTAGACCAGCGCGTTATCCAAACTGCCCCCCCGCGCCAG
The DNA here is from genome assembly GCA_035523815.1 of Alphaproteobacteria bacterium. Classification (GTDB taxonomy): domain Bacteria; phylum Vulcanimicrobiota; class Vulcanimicrobiia; order Vulcanimicrobiales; family Vulcanimicrobiaceae; genus Aquilonibacter. Next base: position 5,537 of record DATKPZ010000111.1, on the reverse strand, counting down.
GCCCCGCTCGCGCATCGCCTCGACGTCGCGCAAGAAGGCGAAGGTGCGCGCTCCGGCGATCTGCTCGCGATAGGTTTGCCGCGTGATCACGGCGTCGAAATAATGCGTGCCGATCGGTGCCGGGTAGTCTCCGACGAAGCGCACGCGAAAGACGTCGGACGGCAGAATGATGACCGCCTTGTCGCCTTCACGAAATTCGATCGCCTCGCTCGGAGCGAAGACGGCGCGCGGTTCGTCGAACTCGTGCAGGCCAACCCCTTCGATCGCCTCGACGTACGGCCGCGCGCTGCCGTCCAAAATCGGCACCTCGGTCCCGTCGATCGGTAAGGCCGCATCGGTCACACCGCACGCCATGAGCGCCGAAAGCACATGCTCGATCGTCGAGATCTGCACGCCGTCGCGTCCGATGACGGTCGCGAGCGGCGACTGCGACGCGTAGTCCGCGGTCGCGGGTATCCGCGTTCCCATCGCCTCGAAATAGATGCCCGAGCCGGCCGGCGCGGGAGCTATCTCCATGGCGGAGCGCGTTCCGGTGTGCAGGCCGACGCCGCCGAAGCTCAGCGGCGCGGCGAGCGTCGCGGCGTTACTCATCGCGTTTTTCCAGCGCGTCCACACGTTTGAGCAGCTGCGGCAGCTTGCGCAGCATCACTTCGTTCCGCAGCGTCTCGCGATGATCGCGCGCGGGATTGCCGGAGATCATCGCGCCGTCGGCAACATCGCCCCACACGCCGGATTGGCCGGCGACGGTGGAACCCGTGCCGATGTGCATGTGACCGCGCGTGCCGACTTGGCCTGCGATCTTGACGAAATCGCCGACGCTGGTCGAACCCGCAAAGCCGGTTTGCGCGGCGATCGCACAGTGTTTGCCGATACGGCAGTTGTGCCCGATCTGGACCAAATTGTCGATCTTCGTGCCCCGGCCGATGAAGGTGCTGCCGGTCTGCGCGCGATCGACGCAGCTATTGGCGCCGATCTCGACTTCGTCTTCGAGCACCACGTTGCCGATCTGCGGAATGCGCTCGAGACGCCCCTCGAGGAAGGCCCAACCGAATCCCTCGCTGCCGATCACACTGCCCGAATGCAGCACCACGCGCGAACCCACGACACAGCGTTCGTGCACGGTCGCACGCGGATGCAGCCAGGTGTCCTCGCCGATCTGCGCGTCGTCGCCGACGTAGGCGCCCGGCGCGATCGTACTGCCGCGCCCGATCCGCGCGCGCGCGCCGACGTAGCAATGCGCGCCCAGATACACGTCTTCGCCGATCTGCGCGCCTTCTTCGATGGTCGCGCTCGGATGCCGGAACGGGCCGCGCGGACGCGGCGGCTTGAGCGCGGCGAGAAAGGTCGCGAGCGCCGCGCGCGCGTTCTCGACGATCAAGAGCGGCTTCGTCGCCGCGGCCTCGTCGAGTGGAACGCTCGCATCCACCAGCACGGCTGCCGCCGCGCCGGCGAGCGCGGCGGCATAGTACTTTTCGTCGGTGGCAAAGGTCAGCGCGTCGGCACTCGCGTCGTCGACCGCGCTCACGCGCGCAATCACGACCGAACCATCGCCGACGAGCCGTCCTCCGACGCGTGTCTGCAGGTCCGCGAGCGTGCCCAGCATGTGCTTAGCCCGGCGCGGGCGTGGACTTCTCCGTGATGTTCATCGCCTTCTCGACATCTTTCGTGATGTCAACACCGCCGTAGCCGACGCCCTCTTTGGTCACGACCAACGTGAGGTTCTTCGCTTGCGCGACTTTCGTTGCCGCGTCGCGGATGCGTTTGGTAAGCTCATCGGTGATGCCGGCGTATTTCTTCTGAAGCGCCGCGGCCTCGCGCTGCTTTTGAGCGGTCGAGCCCTTACTCTGCGCGATGGCCTGTTCGTCGGCCAGCAGTTGCTGCTGGAACGACTGATAGACCGTCCAATTGGCGACGATCCGATTGACGTCGACGAGCCCGACTGGGCTCGAGTTTGCGCAGCCCGCGAGAATCGCGGCGGCAAGGGAAACAAGAAGTAGCTGTTTTTTCACTCGTGTTGGCTTTCGAGATCGTGAATGAGGTCGTTGGTGAGATCGTAGCCGCCGTTCGCGGCTTGAACGTTGTCCAATACCAGGGAGAAGCCCATCTCCTTGGCGAGGCGCACGGCTTCGCTTTGGATCTGGTTCTGAATTTGCGTCTGCAGAGCGCTCTGGCGCTTCTGCAGATCGCGGAGTTGGATAGCGGCCGCGCCCGTGGCCGAAACGCCCTGCCCGTGCAGTGCGGCAAACTGCGCATCAAGATCGCTCTTGGTCGCTTGGTACTCTTCGACCGCCTGCTGCGCGTCGGCCTGGAATTTGGCCGCGTATTCTTGATGAATCTGGGTCAGACGCCGGCGCAGGTCGGGGGGAAGGCTGGCCGTCGCCACCGGCGCCGCGCCCAAACCCCGCAGCTGAGCCCCGACTTGATCCCGGCGCTCCGCAAGCTTTGCCCCGGTCTGCGACTGGATGGTGCGCTGCTGCGCCCGTATCTGCTCCGAGGTCTGCTCACCAAGCTGCTTGCGGTAGGCCCCGAGCGCCTGCGCGTCCGCGGACCGCAGCGCATTGACCTGGTCGAGTTCCTTTTTGTCCAGCCCCGCGAGCTGGTCGTTCACGCTCTTGCGTTGAGCCGCATTGAGCGCGAGCGTGCTCAGCTGCGTGCGCAGGGCCATGCGCTGCGGCGCATCTTCCTGCGCAAGTTTGAGCGAGAGATCGCTTTCGTTCTGCTGGTATTCCTCGGCGCGCGCCCGCAGCTTGTCGTCGGCGGCCTTGCTCAACTGTTGCGCGATCGACTGCATCGCCGCGTTGTCTTGCGCGATGACCCCGCGCTGATACGCGGCGTAGCTCTGCTGCGCCGCCGCCGCCGCCGCTTGCGCTTGCTGCGCCGACGTCGCGTTCATCGCTTGCCCGAGCCCCGCCGCCGCGGGATTGATGCCCGCGGCTTTGACCGCCGCGACCTCGGCGTCGTGCTCTTGCTCTCCGTAGGTCTGCTGTTTGCTCGAGATAATCGAATTGGCGCGGTTCTGCGCAGCCGTGAGCTCGGCGTTGAGATCCTTGGTCTGGGCAGCGATCTGCGCGGGCGTCAGCGGCGCATGCGGAAGCGCCGCCTCGAAATTGATCGCGTCGATTGCGTCGTTCAACCGCTCGAGCTGCGGATAGAGCGGATCGTGCTTGATCACGTCGTCGACACGAACGTATGCCACGCCGCGCACGCTCGCCGAGTGCACGTCGACATGCGAACAGCCGCACAATACGGCTGCTGCTGTAATCACGCAGGCGCGAGCGAAGCCGCGCGACTTTAGCTGACAAAGCTTCAGCTTTGGCAGATAAAGTCTATTTATTGAGCGCATTCTGGACATCTTGCGTGATGTCCGTGCCTCCGTAGACCACGTCGGCACGGTCGACCACGAGCAAGAGATTCTTGCTGCGAGCAACACTTGCCGTCGCGCTCTTGGTTTGATCGACGAGCGGCTTGAGCAGTTTGTTCTGCTCGTCTTGCACCGCCTTGTTGTAGTCGGCCATCACTTGCTGCTTGGCAACGTCATTGTTCGCGCTCTTGTAGCGCGCGGCGTAGATCGGTTGCTGCGCGGCTTGGAACTTCTGGAGTTGATCGCTCGCGTTCTTCACGTCGGCCGAGTTCGCCAGCGCCGACTGGTCGACGAAGCCGATGGGAGAGGGCGCGGGGCTAGCTTGCGGCGGCGGAATGGCGGCCGATCCGCGCACGGCGTTGATCACGTCGCTCGTGATGTCCTGACCGCCGTAGATCACGATCCGCTTATCGACCACGATCGTCAGCTTCTTGCTGGTGGAGACATCGGCGATCGCGAGCTGCGTGCGCTGGTAGAGCGGCCCGACGAGTTCGTTTTGCTTGTCGGAGAACTCTTGCTGGAACTGCAGCGAGATCCGTTGCTTGTCGGCATCGGTCTTCGCGCCGCGCATCGCGGCCGCAAACTGGGTGTTCAGCTGTGCCTTGTACGCGGCGAGCTGCTGGTTCGCGCTCACGAACGCGGGGAGATTTCCCAGCGCCGACTGATCGATGAAGCCAACGTCGGTCAGATCGGCGGCTATCGCCGCCGGACCGATCGCGGCCGTAAGACCGAGGACGAGTGCGAGAATTGAAAAGTAGCGTCGTTTCATGAATGTTCCTTGCGTCGCGCGGTCAGAAGCTTTGACCGATTCCGAAGCTGGTGTGGCCGCCGTTGGCGCCCTTGGCGAAGTCGATACGAATGGTGTGCAAGCCGAGCTGCGGCACGTCGAAGCGCAACCCGATGCCGAGGTCGCCACGTAGCGACCAATCCGCGGGATAGCCGATCGCCCGGTTGGTGTAGGGATCGAGTTCCGGGTACGCGCCGCGGATGCGGTAGTCGAGTTCATCGACGAACGCGACGATCGAAAGTTTGCGATCCGCGGTCAACGGTTGACGCAGTTCGATCTGTCCTAGGCCCGCGTCGGTTCCGTAGAAGACGGTATCGTAACCGCGCACCTGCTGATCCGAGAACGTGAAGAGCTCGTTGGGCGGAATGACGCCGGTCGAGAACTCGTAGAGTCCGTGCAGCGCGAGCGTTGCCGAACGCAGCACCGGCAGATAGCGCGCGACGTCGAGCGAGGTTTCGGTGTAGTCGAAGCTCGACTGGATCGACGGCGAGGAGATCTGCTCGCTGAGCGAGGCCTTCCAGCCGTGCCGCGGATTGTACGGATCGTCGGTCGTGATCGGCGAGGTGCCCAGGCCGAAAGCAATCGTGTTGAGTTGATACGGCAAACCCGTGTTCACATTGGCGATGGAGGACGCCGAGATGCCGAAGCCGCCGTTGACCGTTTCGCTCGACTCGAGCGGGTTCGGCGTCGGCCCGACCAGCACGTTGGGCTGCGAGCCCGAGAAGAAGTACGGGCTCGGCACCGTCGTCGAGTATTTCACGCGCGAGACGGTCGGCGTGATCGAGGCAGTGATGTAGTCGGAGAGACGACGGCCCAAACTGAACGAGAACCCGTCTTGCGACGAGGCGCTGGTCGCGACCACGCCGCCGATCAACGACGACGAACTCGTCTCGTACAACGTCACGGGAATCGGGACCGGGGTTCCGCCGACGATCGGCGCGGGCGCGATATTGGTCGACGTGACCGAATAGACCGGATAGTAGTAGGTCTGCTTGGTCGAGAAGATGCTCGCGCTCAGCGAATATTTCTCCATCTTGGGCGAATCGCCAAGGTAGGGAATCGAGCCCGAGATCGTGTCCGACGTGGTGCGCGCGCCTTGCTGGAACTGGATCGATGCCGAGTTGCCGGTTCCGTGCAGGTTCGTATCCTGGAAGCCGAGCGTGCCGTACAGACCCTCGCCCGTGATGCCGCCCGAATATCCGAAGCCGACCGAGGCTTGCGCGGTGCGCTGCTCGGTGACTTCCCAATCGATCGTCACGTCTTGAGGCTTCTTGGGATCCGGGCCCTCTTTGATATCCGGATTGACTTTGGAGAAGTAGCCGGTTGAGTTGAGGCGCTCGTAGTCGGCCTTGATCCAATCGGTATTAACGATCATGCCCGGCGTCACGC
>DATKPZ010000110.1:0-2976 GCA_035523815.1 Alphaproteobacteria bacterium | reverse complement strand
CATGCATCGTCGAGCGATATGCGCAAGGCGCGCGCCGGAATAATGAGGGCACCGTCACGCTGTACGTTGGGAAAGATCGCAAGCGTAACCGGGCTCGCGATCAACGGCGTGCGGTGTGCGACACCGTTGATCGCGAGGTCGAGGCTCGAGGCGAACGGAGGCTCTTCGGCATCCACGCATCGCCAGAGGATGATGTTGGCGGGCTCAGGCTCGAAATTCGCCCACGCCGCGATGGGTGAGACGGCCGCGCCGCGCGCCGGCTCGACTTCGAAAGCGAGTCCGATACGCACGTGGCCGAGTTGCATCGCGAGCGCGTCCGCGGGCGCAATTCCGATGACGAGCCGGTGATATGCCGAACCGTTCACGGCTCGTCGCCTCTAGCTCAGGGCCGGTGCGGTGCCGGCCAGGTAGAAGGTGTTGTTGGTGCCGTTGAAGCCAATGGTCGCCGTGGGCTGCTGGCTGGTCAACTCGACCACCAGAGCATTTCCCGCGACTTGCGAGATCACGACGCCGTTGTCGGTGTAATTGGAGAGAAAGATCGAGAGCGTTTCGATCGGCGTGAAGCTGACCTGTTGGTTGTAGAGCACCGGCACGCAGTTGAGCGGCGCGTAGGCCGATTGCCCGTTCACCGTCGCCTGTTGTGCGAGACCGAAGGAAAGCGGATACGAATTGTCCGAGTTCTGGATGTTGAACGTCGAACCCGTGCCGTTTGCGCCGTTGAACACGCCGTTAGCGAACGTGTACAGCCATCCGGGTTGAATCGTACCGTCGGCGATGCTGGTCATCGAGATCGTTGCACCCGCCTGCAATTGCTGCGTGGTCGAGTACAGGTTGTAGTTCTCGACCCACGTCACGGTGTTGAACATCAGCGGCGTGAACGTGAGCCACGCGACCGGAAGATTGCCGCCGCTCAGGCTCGGGGTCACGCTCTTGACGATCGTCACCTGTTGGTCGACCTTGTTGACCGCCGATACGGACGCAGAATCGATATTGATGTTGAGCTGGTACTGCACGAAGAGCCTCCTACTCTGCGAATGTGATGTTCCGAAATACTCGGTTTCGCAATGCTAACGAACGCCAATTTCACTTGTAAATCGCGGCGCGAGTAATCTAACATTTCAGTCCATGTGAAATGAGACTCGCCGGGCACGAGTGTTTCATTTACGATTCGCGTAACGAAATGCGGAGCGATTGCAAAGCGCAAGCCAACAGGCTCGGCGCTCGCTGATCCCAAACTCCTGGATGAGTTGCTTTGCGATGCGCCCGCGCTGACGGGCGCTCAATCTTTTCCCTCGATCACGGCTCGCAATGCCGCGACGTCGCGCTCGAGTGACGTAATGGAAGCACGCAATGCGGCGTTGTCTCGTTCGAGTTCTTCGATCTTTTCAAGCGAGCCGGTCAGCGCGCGCTGCGCTTCGCGTTTCCAACGAAATAGCGTAGCACGGCTGATTCCATACGTGCGGCATAGCACGTTCGCGGGTGTACCCGAACGCTCGGCATCGAGAATACGAAGTTTTTCCGCCGCGCTAAAGCGCGACCGTCGCATCCGTAGGGGCGAACGGAGGCGCTACACCGCAAGGAAACCTTGCGTAGCGCCTGCGTCGATCGTGAAGGACACCCGCTTCCATCACATCCACCGTCAAGCCACGAGTAGTTGATCGCAGCTTCCAGGCGAGCGGTCGCCCGTCCCCGAGCCGTTGGAACTACGCGGGGCGCAACAGCGCGTTTTTTACGGGCTTTTTACAGTGGCGGGAGCGGTGACCGCGATGCGTCCGTGGAGGTTGTTGGCGACGAGCGCCGTTATGGTGAGGGCCGCGCCGATATATTCGATCGCCGAGAAACGTTGGCCGAGGATGATGCCGATGATGAACGCGACGATAGGCACGGCGTTCATGAACAGGCCGGTGTTTTGGGCGCCGATCGTCGAGATCGCGTACGACCAGAAGATGAACGCGAGCACCGCCGGGATCACGATCATATAGGTCATGCCCAGGATCACCGACATGTCGGGCGCGCTGGGAACGTGGGCGACGCCGATCGCTTGCGCGACGATGCTCGCAGCCAAGGTCGAGGTCGTTCCAAGTATGACGCTCAATGCGGCAAAGCGCAGACGCGAGTAGTCGCTGAAGACCGGCGTGTAGGCGGTATAGATCGCAAAGCCGGCGACGCCGATGGCGACCAGCGCATCGCCGAAGGCCGAGCCGCCGGCGAGCGAGGCGAAGTTTCCCTTGGTGACGACCAGCATCACGCCGGCGAAGGCGAGGGCGAGCATCGCGAACGTCATCGGCGTCGGGGCCTTTCCGCTGCGTGCCCAGAGAATGAAGGTGACCAGCGCGGGTCCGGTCGCGACCACGAGGGCACCATGCTGCGCGCTGCTGCGCTCGAGCCCGGTGAGCACGAAAAAGTTGAATACCGTGATGCCGGCGGTCCCGATGGCCCAAAGTAGCCAAGCGCGACGGTCGAGGATGAACGCGCGCGGCCCTTCGGCGATCAGCAGCACGACCGCGAAAATCACGCACGCGCCGATGTAGCGCAGCGACGTCAGCCAATACGGGTCGAGCGTTTCGAGCAGGTGCTTGAGAACCGGGAACATCGCGCCCCACGACGTGGCGGCAGCAAGCGCGGCGAGCAAGCCGAGGCGGAAGGATGACATGAGAACTTCTGACCCCGGCGAGCCGCGCATGGTTGCCGGAACTCTCGACATGAGAATTTGATGACGCCCTAATACTGGCACAGACAAATGTCGATCACTGGAGTGTGAAGGTCACGCAACTGCTGAGCGCCAGCGCGCTCTTAGCGGCGGGCTTCTTTCTCGCGTGCGCACCGAGTGGTCTGGACGCGCACCGAGCGCCCGCACTCAACGTCGGCACGACGATGATCGACGGCCGCCTTGTTCGGTACGTCATCGCGCGACTCGATCGCGTGCGGGTACGCGCCGCGCTGGGGGGCGCGGACGTCGGAGACACCGCCTGGCTC
>DATKPZ010000109.1:0-8405 GCA_035523815.1 Alphaproteobacteria bacterium | reverse complement strand
GCCATTGCCGAGCGCCTCGCGCAAGAGGTGCGCGAACTCGACGGCGCGGTCGCGATCGATCATCTTCCACTCGTCGGTGAAAGCCGCTCGTCGGTCATGCGCGAAGTCGGGCCGCGCCGCGTCATGCCGAGCGGCGGTTTGCTCGCCATGGGAAACCTGCGCAATATCGCGCGCGACGTGAGCAGCGGTCTGCTCGTGCTCACCTATCAACAACATCGCTTCTTGAAGCATGCCCGCGGCGAGTACGCGCGAGTCGTCGCCATCGGCGACGTCTTCGCGCTGCTCATGGCTCTGGCCGCTGCGGCCCCGGTGACCTACGTCGGCACCGCCAAGAGCGTACGCGTCGCGCCCTATGGATTTTTCGAACGTCGCGCGCTACGGCGCGCGGACGATATCTTCGTTCGCGACGAAGCGACGGCGACGTGGCTGCGCGAGCAAGGCGTGGACGCGCACGCGCCGGGGAATGTCATCGTGGATCTGTTCGACGGCGACGACGATCCGCGCGCGGACGCGGCGGCGCTGGGTTTCGCGCCGGTGCTCGCGGTCTTCCCCGGAAGCCGGCAAAGCTCGTATCTCGATGCGCGCTTCTTGCTCGAGATCGTGCGCCGCATTGCGGCGAAGCGTTCGCATCTCGGCGCGGTGATCTCGATTGCGCCGATGCTCGATGCAGCGAAGTTTGCCGGCGGCTTTCGTGAGGACGGATGGGACGTCGACGACCTTGGCGACGGGCCCATCCCCTTTGCGTTGAGATACGACGGCCGCGTCGTGGCGCGCGCGTGGAATGGCCCGATCGGCCCGCTGCTGCGGCGAGCGCAACTCGTGATGGGTCAAGCCGGCACGGCGAACGAGGCGGCGGCGGCGGCCGGCGTGCCGGTGGTGGCGTTCGAGCGGAACCGCGACCGAAAGACCGCATGGTATCGCATGCGCCAACACGGTTTGCTGGGTGACGCGCTCGTGGTGCTGCCGGGCGATTCCGCGCAGGCTCCAGCTGATTTGGAAGCGCTGCTCGACGATGCGCCGCGTCGCGCGCGGATGGGTGCGCAAGGTCGCGAGCGCATGGGCGGACCCGGCGGCGCACACGCGATCGCCCGCGAGATCGTGCAGCGCCTGCGGTGACGCGGTTCGAGCGACTCGAGGTCGCTGCGATGGCCACGGCCTTCGTCTGCATTCCGTTCTTTCCGAGTTTTATCACGCTCACGAACGTTGCTTTTCCAGGCGTATCGGTCGTTCCGTTACCGCTCGCCATCGGACTGCTTTGCGCGATGCTGGTGCTCGCCGTGATCGCGACGTTCGGGATGCTGCGGCCGCCGCGTTACGAACCGGTGCTGCTGCGCCCGATGCTGCTCTGGCTAGGAGCGTGCGTGCTCTCGCTCGTGTTCGGCCTCAACCTGCGTGACGGCGCAGTCTTCCTCCTGATCTTTGCGCTCACCGTGATCTGGCACGCGAACGTCGATCGCTATTACGATCTTCCCGGCATGGCGCGTGCGATCTGGTGGGCGTATCTCCTCTCGGGCACGCTTGCGTGCATCGCGGCGATCGCGATGGTGCTCACCCGTATTCCCGCCGCGCAATATACGATTGCCAACGGTCGCGCGGTGGGGACCTTCGTGTTGCCCGGCGAGCTCGCCGGATATCTGCTCTTCTTTCTCCCGATCGCGTATGCGCTGGCGCGAACCGCGAGCAGCGCGGCACTGCGCGCGCTCGCGTGGGCCGGATGCGCCGCCGGGGCCGTGGCGATGGTCCTCACCTTCTCGCGAACCGGATGGGTCGGGCTCGCGGCAGGGATCGCCTTCTGGATCGTGTTGCGTTCGCAAGCCGCGCGCGCACGCGTGGTGCAAGGAATCGCCATCGTCGCCGCGGCCGTCGCAATCGTGCTGATGACGTTTAACGAACATCACAACCCAAGCGAGAACTACACGCGACTTTCGATTTGGCAGGCGGCGCTCGGCGTGATCGATCGCTTTCCGCTCACCGGCGTCGGTCCGTTCGGTTTTTCGAAGATCTACCCGTTCGTGCGTTTGCCCGACGGCGATGCGACCGCGTTTCATGCGCATAGCATGTATTTGACGTTTTTGGCCGAGCTCGGCATCGTGGGTTTTCTGGCATTTTGCTGGGTGATCTGGAGCTTTGCGCGTGAATGGTACGCTCGTTTTCGCGTGTTACCGCCGCAAGCATCGCTGCTCACCAGCGCGATAGCGGCGGGAGTCGTGGGCGCGCTCGTGCAAGGCCTGATCGATACCGTGAGTGTTGTAATCTTCGGCCTGCTGCTCGCCATGCTCGCGCTGGCGCTGGCAACGGCGCGCAGCGGCGCGGGTGACGCATGACGCGGTTTCGCGCGGCGGTACCGGCACTGGCGCTGCTGTGCGCCTGCAATCCCAGCGCTCAAACCTCGGGCACGCCTTCTCCCAGCCCCAGCCCAACGTCCACCTCGCTCTCCCTGAAGATCACCGGGCGCGGGACCTCCTCGCAACCGGTGCGCTTTGTGGAGCAGCAAGCGAATGAAAACCGCGTGCAATACGATCTCGTGGCGCGGTCCTTCGAGAGCATTGGAGCCCAGGGCAGTGCGCGCGTGAACTTCGAGCACGTGCGCGTCACGTTTCACGGAAAAGACGGCTCGACCCTCATCGCCGATGCGCCGAAAGCGATTGTCGACCAGGTGACGAATACGATCCAGATGACCGGAGGCGTGCATGCCAGGAACACGACGGGCACGACGCTCTCGTGCGACTCCCTGCAGTACGATCACCAAACCGAGATGCTCTACGGCACGGGACATGTGTCGATCAGCAGCGCGACCGGATTCAAGGCCACCGGGAACCGCTTCGAATCGGATATCTCTCTGACGCACACACGGATGCAATGAACGAAAACGACAGCTGGATCAAGATTCGCGGCCTGGTGAAGAACTACGGCGAGCGCACCGTGGTAAACGGGGTGAGCGCCGAGGTGCACCAGAGTGAAGTCGTGGGCTTGCTCGGACCCAACGGGGCGGGTAAAACCACGACGTTCTACATGGTCGTCGGCTTGGTCAGGCCCGACGGGGGCAGCGTCGTACTCGATCGCAACGGCACCGAACTCGAACTCTCCGGCCGCCCGATGTATCAGCGCGCGCGCAACGGCATTGGCTATCTTGCGCAGGAGAACTCGATCTTTCGCAAGTTGTCGGTGGGCGACAACATTCGTTTGATTTGGGAACAGAACGGCGTGCCGCGCTCCGAACAGAATAAACGCCTTCCGACGCTGCTGGAAGAATTCGGTCTGCGCAAGCTTGCAAATTCGCGCGGCGATAGTCTCTCGGGCGGCGAGCGGCGTCGCGTAGAGATCGCGCGCGCAATCGCGATGGAGCCGGCGTTTCTCTTGCTCGACGAGCCGTTCACCGGCATCGATCCGATCGCCGTCGCCGACATTCAAGCGATGATCCGGCAACTGCGCGATCGCGGCATCGGCATTTTGATCACCGACCACCAGGTGCGCGAAACGCTGGCTATCGTCGATCGCGCGTACATCATGAACAACGGCCGTATCGAGGTTTCGGGCACCGCTCACGAAGTGCTCGAGTCACCGATCGCGCGCACGTTCTATTTGGGAGAGGGCTTCCGGCTCTAGTGCGACACTAAGTGGCGGCTACGCTCACGCTGCGCCGGCTGCGGCGCTATTCACGCCTTTCGATCCTCGACCGCTACATGCTCACCGAACTCGGTGGGCCGTTCGTGTTCGGCCTCTCCGCCTTCACGCTGATCATTGCGGCGACGCAGCTGCTCGCCATCGGCCGATTGGTCTCGAACGACCACGTCCCGCTCTGGGCGGCGATCGAGATCTTCCTGTGGCAGCTGCCCGGCGACATGGGACTGGTTTTCCCGATGGCGCTGCTGCTGGGGACGCTGCTCTCGATCCAACGGCTCTCGGGCGAAAGCGAGCTCACCGCGATGAAGGCGGGCGGCATCAGTTTTACCCGCATGACGATTCCCTTGCTCGCCGCGGGCCTCGTGATGTCGCTGGTCACGTTTGCCGTGCAAGAGATCCTTACGCCGTTTGCGGCCGATCAGGTGTCGCAGATCGAAAACCAAGTGCTGAATCACGCCAGCGCGTTCAATCGAGATCTTACCGTTTCAGCCCCGCTTCCCGGCGGGGGCAAACAGATTACCGTGGCCACGTCGTACGAGCAGCACACCCAAGCCTTGCTGCACGTGACCTTGATTCAATACGACCGCAACAACGTTGCGACGCAAATCATCTTCGCCGACCGCGCCGAATTCACGGCCGATCGGTGGGTGCTCGAAAACGCGAGCCTGTACCGCTTCAATCCCGACGGGACCCTGATCTCCGAACCGCGTGTGGCCCAACAGCAGGTTGAACTGGGCGAGAAGCCAACGGACATCGTCAAACGCTTGAGCCAAAACGATCCTGAGAATTTGAGCCGTGCAGAGATCGCTGATATCGTGCACTCGGGTCAACTCACGCAGACCGAGCTGCGCAAATATGTCACGACCTACCAGGAGAAGCTTGCGCAGCCGTTTGCATGCTTCGTCTTCGTGCTGATCGCCATTCCCTACGGAATGCGCGCGGCGCGGAGCGGCGGCGGCACCAGCGTGGGCTTCGGCCTCGCGGTCCTGATCGTGTTCGTCTACTACATCGTGCTCACGGTCTTCTCGTTCGTTTCCGAAGCCTTCATCGCGCTCGCCCCGCTGTGGGCGTGGGTGCCCAATATCATCTTCACCGCGATCGGCCTTGCCCGATTGCGCCGCGCGGCTTCGGTATGAACTGGGTCGATCTGGTCCGCGGCAGCGGGACGGTGCTGCTGATCATGGTCGTCGCCGGCGCCATCGCCTACGTCGGCGATCGCGTGGGGCACCAGGTCGGGCGGCGTCGCCTGACGCTCTTCGGCATCCGCCCGCGTTACACGTCGACGATCGTCGCGATCGGAACCGGAATGCTCATCGCGCTGAGCGTGACGCTCGTTGCACTCTTGCTCTCGCGTGAGGTGCGCACCGCATTCTTCCGTATGAACCAAATCACGACGCGCATCTCTTCGCTCGAGGCGCAGCAGCGCGACTTGGAAGCCAAAGTGAATACGGGCGAGCTGATCGTGCCGGTCGGCGCGTTACTCGTGCCGTTTTTCGACGTGATCAAACAAGGCGAGCCGGTCGACCAACGCCTCGTGCAGATCAAAAAGTTCTATCACGAGTCGGTCGATTACATCAACGAAACCTGGGCGCAGCGGGGACTCAAACACTACACCGTGCCCGCCGACATCGACAAAAAACTGACCGACGAATTCGACGGCCCCGAGGTAACCGAGGCGTCGCTCTCCGGCAACCTTCTGATGTTCGTCACCGCGCCGCAAAACTTATATAAGAGCGACGAGATTCACTTTGAGTTGCGGCTTTTTCCCGACGTGTTGCTGGTGAAGAAAGGCGGCAAGATCGCCTCGCTCGTGATTCCGGCGAGCGCGCACGCCAATCCGCAACTCGCCGTGAACGAGCTCCAGCAGTACGTGGCGAGCATCGCGCGCTCGCAACTCGGACTTCCGCCGTTCCTGGCCGACAACGTGCAGGTGGTGCAAGGCTTTCCGACGCTCGACGAAATGGCGCATCAGCTTTCCAGCGGAAGCGGGAGCTACGTCATGACCGCGTTCGCGGCCGAGAACATCTACCCGCACGTGGGCGGCATCCCGATCGTCGTAACGCTCACGCAGGCCAAGTGACGATTCTCGGCGTCGATCCAGGCACGCGCAAGGTTGGTTTCGCGGTCGTCGACGGCCACGGCCAGGCCCACGATTTAGGCATCGAGCCGATCGGGGAGTTCGTTGCGCGGGTGCGTGCGCTGATGGCGCGCTGGACGTTCGAGCGGATCGCGGTCGGGGCCGGAACCAACGCCAAGATGCTGGCCGGTGAGCTTGCGGGGCTGGGCGTGCCGGTTGCGTACGTCGACGAGCGCGAAACGACCCTGCGCGCTCGCTCGCTTTACTTTGCGGATCATCCGCCCCGGGGCTGGCGCCGGCTGATTCCGCTGGGCATGCAGCTGCCCCCGCGTCCGATCGACGACTACGCCGCCGTGCTGATCGCAAGGCGCTACCTTGCGGACGAAGGCAACCCGGGGGCCAGGAGCTAACTGAAACGTTCCCCCGATATGGACGATAAGAGAAGTTGCCTGCGGTAGAAGGGGTGGTCGCCCGCAGCTGACGGAGGATTCATGCGCCGGTGGCTCTGCGCGTTGCAGATTGGAGTGCTGACTTCAGTGCTCTGGCCCGGTGTTGCCTCCGCGTCATTCGCCCCCACGGCGAGCGCATTTGCGCCGCCTGCCGTCGACCTTTCCGCAGCGCTCTTTGCGCGGCTCTTCGGTGAATCGACCGATCGCGAGGCGTCGTTCAATGCGGTTGCCGGCGATCCAATGGCTGAGACGCCGCTGCGTAATCTTGCGTTCCGAGTGAATCCGGTCGTCCACCAGGCCGTGGTGGAAACCGTCGGCTCTCAATTGCCGGTGCCCAGCGTCAATCTTTCGGATCCTTCGTTCGCGGCGCCGCTGCAGCCGCGCGCGTCGCTTGCCGATATGGGCGCGCAACTGCGCGTGCCCGCGGTCGAGTACTACGAAAGCGCCGATCCGCTGCCCACCGATGCGCCGGCAACGCACCGCTTCGACTTGGACGGTTTGCAGGTGAGCCCCGCAAAGATCAGCGATTTCGCGGCCGCGCCGGCGCAGCCGGCTGCGAGCACGAACGCGCAGGGCGCAAGCATTTCGCTTCCGCTGCATCTCGGCAAGGTGCGTTTCTCGCCGCACGCGGAAGCAGCGCAGACGCAAAACCTGCAGACGAATTTCTCGACCGGCGCACTGGGCGCGGGCGCGACCTTGGACGTGCGCGCGGGTTCGCGTAACCTCGGCGTCGATCTTTCCAGCGCGCTCGAACACGCGACGCTGACCGCGCCGCAGTTCTCGGCCGTGGGCGCTCCGCCGGTTGCCGAACTCGCCGGCAACAACGTGCCGGTCTTCGTGCCGGCCTACGCAGACGTGAGCACGCACACGCTTTCGACCGGGCTGCGCGTTCCGGTGACGCGCGCGTTGACGGCCGACTTGCAATACAACACGCAGCATTTGCTCGGCGGCTATAACCCCTCGGGCATCTCGAGCCTGGATGCGAACAACACCATCTACGGCGCGCAGCTGACCTACAATTTGCCGAAGAGCTCGAGTGCCATCTCGTTCTCGGCCAGTCAGTACCATTTCCAAGACAATTTGGTCCCGGCGAACGCGCTGACGCAGACCAACGCGAACCTCAATTTCACCATCAAGTTCTAGGCCGGTGCAAAGCGCAGGTCGCGTTCCGCGCGCCATTGTCATTGGCGTCGTTGCGTGCGTCGTGGCGTTGCTTGCCATCGTGCAACTCGCTTCGGACACGATCTACGCGAGCGCCGCGCCGGAAGCGCTGGTCGCGCATTTGCCGCTGCGCTTTGGCGTGCGCGTGTACCAGGCAATCGATGCGATCGCTCCCGCCGCCTACGTGAACGACGCGCTCGCGGGCGCGGCGCTCGCGCAGGGTGACGCGGCGGCGGCGCAGAGCTATGCACGGCGCATGCCGGCGGGACCGCGACGCGACG
This sequence comes from Alphaproteobacteria bacterium, assembly GCA_035523815.1. GTDB lineage: Bacteria > Vulcanimicrobiota > Vulcanimicrobiia > Vulcanimicrobiales > Vulcanimicrobiaceae > Aquilonibacter. Next base: position 813 of record DATKPZ010000109.1, on the reverse strand, counting down.
ATCTCCTCGCGCAAGCGGCCGCGGCGCAGGGGCAAACCGAGCTCGCGCGCGAGTATTATTTTGCGGCTGACGACGTGGCCGCGGTGCAGCGCGCGATCGCGCAGCTTGCTGTCAGCGACCTGCCTGCGGCGATGCGATTGGAAGTGCAACTGCGCGAGCGCCTGATCGCGCTCGGCACGCATCCGGACGCGGTGGCGGATTCGTATTACAACAGCGCAAACTACGAGGCGTGGCAGCATCACTACTTGGCCGGTCTTGCGCTGGATGAGCGCGCGCTCGCGCTCGCGCCGCTCAACATGGGCTACCTGCTCTCGGCGGCAAACAATGCGTATTTGGGCGGGGATCTCGCCGACGCACGCGTGCTCTTCCGCCGCGGCACGGCGATCGATCCGGCGGGCGGAGATTCGTATGCCGGGCTTGGATTGATTGCGCTGCGCGAAGGGCACCGCGCTCGCGCCCAGGCGTATCTGCAGCAGGCGCGTGCGGTGGATCCCCACGCGCAGATGATTCCGGCGCTCGAGGCGGCGCTGCGGTGAAGGTTGCGGTCGACGCGCAACTTGCCGTCGGAACCGCGACCGGAATCGGCGAATATGTGCGCGGCCTGATCGACGCGCTGCGCGTCGACGGGATCGATGTGATCGAGCTCTCCGAACCAAAACTCGATCCATGGCGCTTTGACCGTCGCGTCTTTTGGGATCAAGTGCTTCTGCCGCAGCGCGTCCGGCAAGTCGCGCCGGACCTCGTGCACTGTGCCTCGGGCACCGTGCCGATGGGCCTGACGATTCCGTACGTCGTCACCGTGCATGACGTCGC
>DATKPZ010000108.1:0-3183 GCA_035523815.1 Alphaproteobacteria bacterium | reverse complement strand
GGCCACACGCGCTCGACGTAGTCGTTGGCAAATGCCGCGTCGGCCCAATCGTGCCCCGCGTCGCTCACCTCGCCGTTCGTATAGGCATTGTCGAACAGCCCAAATCGTTCGGAGATCGCGTGCTGGTTCGGCGTCACGGCGCGACCGAAGAGTGCGAGCTTCGCGTCGCCGTTACCGGCCGCTACGTCGCCCAGAATCTGGTCGTACGTGCGGTTCTCTTTCAAGATGAAGAACACGTGGCGGATCGGACCGTCCGCACGCACGATCGAGTCCGGCGGAGCTGCCGCGCGCCAGCCGGTCGAGCCTTGCGGACTCCCGGCGCCGATCGAACCCGGCAACGCGTAGACGCGGATCGATCCGTACTCGATCGCCGCAACATAGTCGACGTTGCTCTTGCTGTACAGATTGAACCGCGGATTCGGCGGCGCGGCCTCGCCTTTGCCGTCGACGACGTAGAGTCGACCGCCCAGCGCGACGATATCGGTTGGATAACGTCCGGCGTCGATGCGCCCGGCCACGCGATCGCCGCGCACGGCGGCGATCGTATTTGCGGCGCCAAGACTCACGTAGAGCGTGCCGCCTTCGTAAGCGAGCGCATTCGGCGAGACACCGGTCACCGTGCCGAAGCCGCGTATCGCATCGCCGAGCGGAACCGTCGCGACGCGCGACCCGCTGTTGACGTCGTAGACGCCGACGCTGTCGGCGTCGCTTTCGGCCACGTACAATCGCGTGCCGGCAACCAGCACGTCGCTCGGGTGGAGACGGGTTCGCAGCGTCCGCACGTGAAGCGTGCGAACATCGATCGCTTCGATGCTTTCGCCCGAACGGTCGGCGACGAACAGCGTCCGGCCGTCCGGACTAAACGCGAGGCCGGCCGGATGCGTTCCCACGTGAATCGGCCGTGCTCGCGCAACCGTCTGCAGCGTCCCGATGCGAACGTCGCCGTCATCATCCGTCGTGACGGCCACACGGTCGCCCGAGCGAGCGACGCCGATGGGATAGGTGTGGGGCGGGAACGCGATGGCCCGCACGGTTCGCGCCGCAGTGTCGATATCCAAGAGTGCCTGCGCGTTCGCACCGGCCACGAGCACGCGATGCGCGCCGATCCATACCGGGCGACCGAACGCGCCCTTGAGCGGGATCGACGCGATCTTCGCCAAGGTGCCAGTGTCGTACAGCGCCAGCGCCGCCGGATTGAAGCCCGAGTCGAGCACGGCCAACTCTCGCCCATCGGGCGAGGCGGCCGCGCCCTGCGGCATCGTGCCGGTGCGAACCGAAAGCGCCGGCGCCGAATGCAGCACCCAACCGCTCGGCAAAACGATCGCGAGGAGGAGCAGCGCGAGTCGCATTTAGGCCGGCACGAGACCTTTGAAGTATTCATAGGTCTCGCGCATGCCGTCGAGGATCTTGGTTTGCGCCTTCCAGCCCAGCTCTTTCTTTGCCAGCGCCGAGTCGAACTGCGCGTCGCGCGCGTCGCCGGCGCGCTTCTCTCCGTGCGTGACGGGCGCTTCGAAGCCGCTGATCTCAACCAGCGTGCGGTAAATATCGTTTACGCTCGTCTTGACGTTGGTGCCGATCGCGTAACAACCGCCCGACCCCTTCTCTAGCGCAAGCAGATTCAAATTCGCGATGTCTTTGACGTAAATGTAGTCTCTGGTTTGGTCCCCGTCCCAGTCGATACGCACGCCCTCGTGTTTGAGGAATCTGCCGATGAAAATCGCAATCACTCCGGCTTCGCCGTTGGGATCCTGGCGCGGGCCGTAAACGTTGCCGTAGCGCAGCGCCGTAAAGTCGAGGCCCTTTTCGTTCTTGTAGAAGCGCAGATAGTGCTCGGCGACCATCTTGGTGATGCCGTAGGGCGACGACGGGCGCTGCGGCGTCGCTTCGGTAATGGGGAAGCGTTCCGGCGTGCCGTAGGTCGCCCCGCTCGAGGCGAAGATCACTTTTTTGACGCCGGTTTTGACCGACACGTCGAGGATATTGAGCAGTCCCATCACGTTGACGTCGGCGTCGAACTTGGGATCGCGCGCCGAAATGGCGACGGAGTGCTGCGCGGCGTGGTGGCTCACGATTTCGGGCTTGAACTCTTTGAAGATCCGCGTCACGCCTTCATCCCGGATGTCCATATGCGTGAAGTTCGCGCGCTCGGGAACGTTCATGCGGCGGCCGCCGCCATGCTCCCACAGCGAGTCCAGAACGAGCACCTCGTGACCCGCGGCGAGATACGCATCCACGATGTGTGAACCGATAAAACCGGCCCCGCCGGTGACAATGATACGCACGGCTTTTTTCCTTAACGGCTTGTCATGGCCGCGCGCCGACGCAGAGGCCGCGGATGATTTCAGGGTACACCTCGGCTCGCGTGCTTCGCGTAAGCGCGCTGTGCGCCCTCGTCGGCGCCGCGCTTCTCCTCTCGTGGTTCCGCGAGCGCACGTTCGCACCGGTGCTCGAAACGCGGACGATGCGCTGGCACGGTGTCGTGCTGGATGCACGAAGCGCGGAGGGAGGGCTCTGGACCTATACATTTGTCATCGACGGCGGCCCGACAGCGCTCCTCACGCTCACCGATCGCCTCGCGGCAGGGACGCGTGCGATCGTGCGCGGACGGCTCGAGCCCCTCGACGAAGCGCGCAATCCCGGAGAGACGAGCGAGCGTGCGATTGAAAGCGAACGCGGCATCGGCGCGCGCATCGACAGCGCGCATTTGATCGCGACGCTCGGACGAGATAATTCGTGGCGCGCCCGGCTGGCGCGGCTCCGCGAGCGAGCGCACGACGAATTGCAGGGGCGCCTCGGCGAGCCGGCGGCTTCGATCGTCGCGGGCGAGTTGTGGGGCGAGCGCGCGCAATTACCGCCGGATCTACGCGCGGAGTTCCAAGAAACGGGCACGGTGCACGTGCTGGTCACCGCCGGGCTCCACGTCGGTCTCGTGGCACTCGTCATCGCGTGGTGCTGCGCGCGACTCTCGCTGCCGCGCCCACTCGCCTGCTGCATCGGTATCCTCGCAGTGTGGGGCTTCGCCGGATTCAGCGGACTCGAATTGCCTGCGCTGCGCGCCGCCACGATGGCAACGTGTGCGCTTGCCGCGCGTGCATGCGGCCGCGCCGCATTCTCGTGGAACACGCTGAGCATCGCGGCAGCCGTCGTCCTTGCCACCATCCCCGGAAGCATCACCTCCGCGTC
>DATKPZ010000107.1:0-3493 GCA_035523815.1 Alphaproteobacteria bacterium | reverse complement strand
GCTGATTGCGAACGCGTGCGAACACGGCCGTATTCCCGTTGAAATCGAGCTGCGTTCACTTGGACCCTCGCTGGTGCTTGACGTTTTGGATTCGGGACGCGACATCACGCGTCCGCGGCAGCGAGATCCGCAGTCCCTGCGTGGACGCGGCTTTGAGATCATCGAGCGACTCGGCGGCATTATCGAGATTTTGCCGCGTCCGCGCTCGCGCGTGAGCGTGGTCCTTCCCCTCTAGCGGCCGATGCCGGAGCAGCTCGGATTCTTCCAAGCAGACGCTCGAGTCGTCCTCGACGATGCGAGTGGGTTGATCGTGTATTATCCGCAGGTACTGACCCCCGAGCAGTCCTCGCGCGCCTTCGAGCAACTGCTAACCGAGATCGATTGGCGCAGCGAGCGGCGCATGATGTACGATCGCGAGGTCGACGTGCCACGGCTGGTCGCATCGGCGCCCGTGGAAGATGAACTCTTGCCGCCGCTCGCCGAGATGCTGCCGGTCGTCGAGCGTCTCGCCGGCGCGCACTTCACCAGCATCGGGCTGAATCTCTATCGCGACGGCCGCGATAGCGTCGCGCCGCACAACGACCGCTTACCCGAACTCGTGGCGGGCGAGCCGATCGGGCTGATCTCGCTCGGCGCAACCCGCCGCATGACGATTCGCAGTAAGGCGTTGCCGCGTCGCGTGCTCGACCTCGATCTCGAGCCCGGAAGCCTCCTCGTGATGTCCTACGAAACGCAGCACACGTACGATCACGGGATTCCGAAAACAGCCGCAGTCGTCGGGCCGCGCATCAGCGTCGCGTTTCGCGTGCGCGCACGTTAGGGCGACGGCGTCGCCGACGGCAGCGGCGTGCTCGAGGGAACCGGCGTCGGCAAGCTGGTTCTCGCACTCCAGCGCGCGGTTGCGGGATTGAGCGGCATAGCGCTCGGAATCGGCGTGGGCAGCGGCGGCGGCTGCGCCGGCAGGTCCGGATTGATCCATGCGCTGCCGTCGGTATAGTGAACGCTCGCGACCGAACACCGCTGGGCATCGTAATGGTCGTAGAAGAAGCGCCCGGAGAGCTCGGGCGGCAACGGATTTTTGAGATACGCTGAGACGACGTCGCCCGGTGAAAATTGGCCGCGATCCGTGAAGTCGAGCGCGCTTTGCTCGTAGGCTGCGCGGAAGACGATGCTGTCGGCGACCTTGGTCCCGTCGTTGCGAAATTTCACGCCGAGGCCTTCGACCCGATTGATGTCGAGCGAGCACGGCGCGAGCGCAATCGAAGGGCTGGCGGACGGAGCGGGCGAGGGGGTGTCGTCGGTGCGCGGGAGGGGCGTGGGCTGCGTGAACGGCCGCGCCTCCTGAGACACATCGGGATTCAACCAGAGGGAGCCGTCGCTGCGAACCACGCGCACGATCGTGCAGTTCTGCGGGTCTTCCGTGCCGACGTACATCGGGAGAGCAACCGTGGTTTTTATCGGATTGGGATGAAAGATCGTTGCGATGCCGACGACGGCATTGAGCACGTTGATATGGGCGCTTCCCGCTGCGAACCTCACGTTATTGTCGATCAAAACGTTCGGCGAGAACTCACCGTCGTCCGTGAAGTCAACCGCTTCGCCGGCGTAGGTCGCGCGCCACACGATCGAGGATAGCGTTTGCGCCGAATCGTTCCGGAAACGGACCGATAATCCAATTTCGTCGACGATGGGGACGTAGGGCGTTCCCGAGAGCACGCGACACGAGTAGACGTGGACCCCGGGAGGCGCGGTATCTGCGGGCGCCCAAGCCAGGGATGAACCCACAAAGACAAATGAAAGAACGGCATAGCGTAGAAGGCGCAACATCCTTGTCTCCTTTATCGCATTCTTGCAAGCTTTTCGGAGAGTATCCTGATGAGTGACGAACATCCACTGAGTTTTGCGCGGGACATTCGGCCCCTGTTCACCGATATGGACGTCGCCCACATGAAGCCGGCCGGCATCGACCTCTCGAGCGCCGAGAGCGTCAAGGCGCACGCCGACCCGATTTACGCCACCGTTAGCTCGGGCAGCATGCCGCCGCCTAGCTCAGGCGAAACGCGCTGGTCGGCGCAGATGTGCGAGACGTTCAAGCAGTGGCAAATGCAGAACTGCCCGCCGTAGGTTTTACGCCGCGGCGCAGAACGTCGGCAAAGTCACGCAAGCTCTGCGTCGTGGAAAACGCGCGGTATTTCTGAAGGCCGGCGCCGCCGGCGAAGAGCGGAACGGACGGCAATGCGGCCGAGATCTCGCCGGCGAGACGTGGCGCGTCGGGGTTCTCGGCGCCCGCGAACAGCCCGATCCCGACGGCGTGGAGCGACCTCGCCAGCGCGACCGTCTGCCGGGGCGAAATTTCGGTTCCGGCAAAGATCCCCTGGTAGCCGAGTTCGCTTGCAACGAGGGCCGCAAGCAGCGGCGGAATCGCGTGACGCTCGCCGGGCAGCGTCAGGAAGAGCATCGCCGCAGTGGCGGCGGGCTGCTCGTATTTTGCAAAGAGCGTCACCGACACGAAACGCAACGTTTCGCAGATGAGCAGATGCTGCGTAGCGAGCTCGTCAGCGTTTGAGCACGCGCGCGTGATCTCGGCCATGACGGGCGCGATGACGTCGTCGGCGAACTCGACCGCCGATCGCTGCAGGGCGACGGTGCACAGATCGTGGCCCAAGCCTCGCGCGTCCATGGCGCGCGTGCGTTTGAGAAGCTTCGCGATCGCCGCGTCGTCGCTCTCGCCCGCGCGTTGCTCGGCATGAACCACGTGCTGCAGTTCGACGTCGCCGAGGGTCGCGAGATGCGATATCGACGTGCCGGCCTCGACCGCCGCTTTTAGCAGCACGAGACGTGCGATATCGTCGGGAGAGAACAGCCGCTGGCCACCGGGCGCCCGCGCAGGTCTCACGGCACCGTAGCGCTTTTCCCAGGCGCGAATGGTGTCGACCGAGAGATTCGTGAGTCGAGAAACGGAGTGAATCGGCAATGCTGCGCGATGTCCCTCGGATCTCGATAGCTGTGGCTTCATGACTACACGATGCCCCGGGGAAGCGAGTTTGCTGGGAAGTTCCTGTGCGATGCGACGTTCTCCTAGAGCCGGGCCGCCCGCACGGAGCAATATTCTGGAGCCCGCGACGAAAAACAGGTGCCTGACGTAATTGCCAGCGACGCGCTCATGCGGGCAAGCGATTGCCCGAGCGGTCCGGTTGATGAACGAACGGAACCCTGCGCGCCCGCGGCAAACTCCACGCCGCATGAGTGACGAGAAGATCGTCTCGCGCGGCTTTACCGGCCGCAGACCCAAAGACGATGCAAAGCTCCCTCCCGGCCAATACGTGACCCACGACTTCCCGGTGCTCTCGGCGACGCCGACGCCCGTCGTCCCGCTCGATACCTGGAGCTTTACGCTCGCGACCGAGACCGGCGCGGTTCACCGCTGGAATTGGGCCGAGTTTCGCGCGCTCCCAACGGTCACGATCACCACCGATATTCATTGCGTGACGCG
>DATKPZ010000106.1:0-9248 GCA_035523815.1 Alphaproteobacteria bacterium | reverse complement strand
CGCGAGGGTCTTCCCGTCGAGTTGAATCGTGTGCTGCGTGACCGCGTCGGCGACGTGCGAGGGCGGCAAGGCCTGCGGCGTCGCGCTTGGCGACGGCGACGGCTGCGCGGCACGCGCAATACCGGCTGTGACGAGAACAAGGCACAGACCCATGCTGAGCAATCGCATTCGTCATGCATGCGCGCCGGATCAGGTATTTTCCCCTATGGCCGATCCGGACGATCGACGCAGTGGACGCGCACCATTCACTTGTAGGAGGATCACACGTGCAGGTCACGCTTTCCACCGCGCCCCGCAGTCGCGCGTTAGAATTCGGGATTTATCGCGACGGCGATAACAATTTGGACATGTCGCAAAGCCTGACGGTCGCGCAGGCGCTGCAGTCGAGCCGCAGCGACTCCGCCGTCGAGTATACCGTCGAGGACACGACCGGCCTGCGCGCCGAGGACGGCGACATCGTCGAGGGCCGCAAGCGCACCGACACCTTCACGATCGCCGACGGAAAGATCGCCGATCCGCAAATCGGCAAAGCGCGCAACATGGCCAGTGGATCCAATCTCGCAAAATTCGTCGCGCGGACACTCGACAACGCCGAAGCTGCCGGCGCACAGCAAACCTGGATCGACCTCGTCGATCACGGCGGCGGCGACGGCGGCGGGCTCGAGACGCACACCGGCGCCGTGATGTCGATGCCGGATATGGCGCAGGCCATCGCCGACGGCATCGCGCTCCACGCGAAAGAACATCCCGAAGACGCACACCGCGAGATCGACGGCGTGGTCGCGAACCAATGCTTGATGTCGACGATGGGCTTTGCCGATGCGCTCTCGCGCGCCGGGGTCACATGGCTCGCCGCAAGCCCGGAGACGATGCTCTCCCCGGGCGTGCCCACCGGCGTCGCCGACGCGATTGCCCGCAACACTAACGATCCGAGCGCCATGGCGAAGGGGCTGGTCGACACCGTCATGCGCACGACCTACGCGACGCCGGACGGCGAGTCGTTCGGCACCGCTGCGGCTTTCGACGTGTTGGACTGCTCGCCGCAGCGGATCGCGGCCGCCGAACGCGCGATCAAAACGTTCAACGACGCGGTGGGAACGGATAGCGCCGATCGCTCGGCGATCCGGCGGGACGTCGGATCGGTCGACGGCATGGTGCGCTTCTCGGCGGCGACGCCGGACATGCCGTGGCACGCCGACCGCCCGGCGATTGCCGTGTATGGAGCGATTGCTTCCGACGCGAGCTTGCCGGCGCAGTTGCGCGCCGACGCGCGCGCGGCCGCCGATGCAACGCGCGCCCTGGTGATGGCGCACAAGGAGTCCCGCGGCTTTGGTCCGTTCGACGGCTCGAGCTACGCCGACGCCGTGGGCCCGACCATCCACGCGCCCTTATCCGCCAGGCAGCTCGACCCGTGGGCGCCCAAGATCAGCGAAACGCATAACGCCTTTTACGACCTGGTCGATCAAGCGAGGTTCGTTCGCGCCATCGCGTGAAACCCGCTGGCATGCAGATGCTCGAACGCCTGAGGACCTTCATGGACGCGCACGTCTACCCGAATGAAGGCCGGTACAATGACGAAGTCGATGCCGCCGCCACGCGCTGGACGCAGCCCGGCATCATGGAGGAACTCAAGTCGCGGGCGAGGGCGGAGGGGCTCTGGAACCTCTTCCTGCCCGAGCCCGAATACGGCGCCGGCCTCTCCAATCGCGAGTACGCACCGCTGTGCGAGCTGATGGGGAGTTCGCGCATCGCGCCCGAGGTCTTCAACTGCAACGCCCCCGACACCGGGAACATGGAAGTGCTTGCGCGCTACGGCTCGCCCGAACAACGCGAGCGCTGGCTCGGCCCGCTGCTGCGCGGCGAGATTCGCAGCGGCTTTGCGATGACCGAACCGGGCACGGGCTCCTCCGACGCAACCAACATCTCCGCCTCGATCGTGCGCGACGGCGACCACTACGTCTTGAACGGACGCAAGTGGTGGACAACGGGGGCGATGCATCCGCACGCGCAAGTGCTCATCTTCATGGGCAAGACCGATCCCAAGGCGCAGAAGCACCTGCAGCAATCCATGATCCTCGTGCCGATGCGCGAACCGGGCGTGCGCGTCGTGCGGCATTTGGGCGTCTTCGGCTACGACGACGCGCCGTTCGGGCACGCCGAGATCGCCTTCGAAAACGTCCGCGTGCCGGCAGCCAATATGCTCCTGGGCGAGGGGCGCGGATTCGAAATCGCCCAAGGCCGTTTGGGGCCGGGGCGATTGCATCATTGCTTGCGCCTGCTCGGCCTCTCCGAACGGGTCTTGCGCATGATGTGTCTGCGCGTGCGCGATCGCGTCACCTTCGGCCGTCCGCTCGCCGACCAGGGCGTCATCCGTGAATGGATCGCACAGTCGCGCATCGAGATCGACGGTACGCGCCATCTCGTCTACAACGCCGCCGAGCAGCTCGATTTGCACGGGAACAAGCGCGCAGCCCCGGCGCTCGCGATGGCCAAAGTCGCCGCCCCGCGCATCGCCCAAGCTATCGTCGACCGCGCGATTCAGGCCTTCGGCGCCGAAGGCATGCTCGACGACACCGGCCTCTCGCACGCGTGGATCAACGCGCGTTCGCTTCGTATTGCCGACGGCCCCGACGAAGTGCATTTGCGCAGCATCGCCAAGGCCGAGCTGGCAAAATACGATGCGTGACTTCCGCGTCGCGCACGGCGCGACCGAAGTGTTGCTCATTCGCCACGGTGAAGCCGAGCCGATGCCCGCGAGCGAAGCCGTGCATCCCAAAGACGTCGATATGCCGCTGAGCGCGCGCGGCCGCGAGCAAGCCGCAGCGCTCGCGCTGCGTTTGGCTCATCGCGGAATCGGCGCCATCTACAGCAGCCCCCTGCGGCGCACGCGCGAAACGGCCGACGCGCTCGCCGCCGCGACGGGCCTGCCGGTCGCCGAGGACGGGCGCTTGCGTGAGGTCGAGATCGCGGGTGTCGGTCCGGTCGCGATGCACGATCTCGCGGAGATCGCAATCGCGCAAGGCGGCTGGTCACATCTTCCCGGGACGGAATCTTCGCAGGCAATTCGCGAACGCATGACCGCCGGGATCGACGCCGTCATTGCGGCGCACGGCGGGGCGCGCGTCGCCGTCTTCACGCATGCGGGCGCCATCAACGCCTACGTCGCGAGCCTGCTCGGGCTAAAAAGCGACTTCTTTTTTCCGACCGGCAATACGTCGATCTCGATCGTGCGCGCGCGCGATCAGCGCCGGCTGCTCGTATCGCTCAACGACATCGCGCATCTCGAGCGCTCCGCATGACCGAAGACCCCGAAGTCATCGACGTACGCCCGGAAGAACGGCTCGACGTCGCGCGGCTCGAACCGTATCTGCGCGAGCACCTGCCCGAAACGAAAGGCGCGTTCGAGCTTCGCCAGTTCGGGGGCGGTCACGCCAACCTCACCTACCTCGTGTGCTTCGGCCCACACGAGTACGTGCTGCGTCGTCCGCCGCTCGGCCCGGTCGCCGATCGTTCGCACGATATGAAGCGCGAGCACTCCGTGCTCTCTAAGCTGTATGCGTCGTATCCGAACGCACCGCGCAGTTACCATCTTTGCACCGACCACGCCGTCATCGGCAGCGACTTCGTGATCGAGGAGCGCAAGCACGGGATCGCGATTCGCAAGGAACTTCCGCAGCAGTACGCCGGCGACCGCGAACTGGCGCGGCGTATGAGCGAAGCCATGATCGATCGCCTCGCCGAGTTGCATCACGTCGACGTCGCGGCGGCGGGACTTTCGCAGCTCGGCCACCCCGAAGGCTACGTGCAACGGCAGCTCGACGGATGGACCGGACGATGGGAGGCTGCACGGACCGCGGACACCACCGACGCCTCGCCGCTGGTCGAGTGGCTCCGCGAGCGGATGCCGCAATCGACGGTCGCGACGCTGGTGCACAACGACTACAAGCTCGACAACATGCTGCTCGACCCGCAGGACCCGGCTCACATCGTCGCGCTGCTCGACTGGGACATGTGCACCTACGGGGATCCGATGATGGACGTCGGATACATGCTCGCGCTCTGGCCGGAAGCCGCCGACCCGCCGATGTTTCGCCTCTGGGGAATGCCGACATGGCACGACGGCTTCATGACGCGAGCACAAGCCGTAGAATACTACGGCCGGGCGACGGGCTTCGACGTGTCACACGCCGCGTGGTATCACGTGTTCAACTTCTTCCGTTTCGCTGCGATCATTCAACAGATCTACAAGCGCTACGACGCCGGACAAACGCACGACGAGCGTTTTCGCGAGCTCGGAAGCCAAGCGAATACGCTCATCGGCGTCGCCTCGACGATAGCCCGCTCCGGATAGCGGAGCTGCTACTGCGGCGGGTGGAGATACCTCGCCAAAAACGCCTCGGCCGTTCGGTACTGCTCGACCAGGTGCGCCCACACGAGGTTCTCGTGGGCTTCGTCGGGGAAGACTTGCGTCTGCACGGTCACGCCGCGATCGCGCAGCTTCGTCGCAAGGTCAACGCCCTGCGAGAAGGCCACGTTGCGATCGTCGTCGCCCTGCTCGATGAGGACCGGCGACTTCCAGGTATCGAGATAGCCTTCGGCGGTCGACATATGCGCGATCTTGCGCTGCTCCGGTGTCCCGACCGGATGACCGTAGTCGTGATCGAAAATCGTCGGCCAATCGTGCACGCCCGCGAAATCGGCTCCAACTTTGAAGACGTCGGAATTCCGCGCGAGGGCGAGCGCCGTCAGAAGCCCGCCGTACGAGAGGCCGTAGATGCCGATGCGGTTCGCATCGACATAGGGCTGCTTTTGCAGCCACCGTGCGCCGGCGAGCACGTCTTGGTATTCCGAGCCGCCATGCCACCCGCCGTGCGGCGGGTTGCGGAACTTGTAGCCGTACATGATGCCGAGGCGATAGTTGATCGAGAGCACCACGAAGCCTTTGTTCGCGAGGTACTGGTTCATCTCGTAGAGATGCGTGTACGGCTCCATGTAATGAAAGCCGCCCAGCATCTGGCGCGGTGGACCGCCGTGATCGAACACGATCGCCGGCATCTTTCCCTTGACGCCGCGCGGCACCATGACCTGCGCGTGAATCGTCAGCCCGTCGGGCGCTTTATAGGTGATCAGTTGCGGACGGATCATCTGCGAGGTGGGATAATTCGCCGGCGTTTGGACCGCGACGAGCGTCCTGGGCGGTTTGCCCGCGATCGTTACCACGGGAGGTGCGGCGTACCAGGCATCGATGTAGGCAAAGCCGCCGCCGGCCATCGGCGTCGGGAACCATTGATTGCCCGGTCCGTGCGTGAGCTCTTTCGGGCGGCCATCGAGTCCGACGCTCCAGATGTGCCGCTCGTCGATCGCACCTTCGTTGGTCGCGTAGAGCAGACGCGCGTGGTCCAGGGTCGGGACAACGGTCTCGACTTCGAAGTCGCCGGTGGTCAAGCGCGTCGCCGGGCCGCCGTTTGCCGAGACCGCGTAAATATGCGCCCAGCCGTCGCCTTCCCAGGTGAACGCAACGTGATTGCCGCTCATCCACCACAGCTGCGCGGAGCTCGACGACGGGTAGAAGGCATGGCCCATGCCGGGACGCGCGGTCCAGATGCGGCGCGCGTTGCCGCTCGCGGCGTTCGCGACCCAAATCGACCACGGCGTCTTGGATGAGTCGGCGCTTTCGAACGTGCTCTCGTCGTAAACCGTTTCACCGATCTTTTGACCGGGCATCCGCACGAACGCGACACGCGTGCTGTCCGGCGACCACGCGGCCACGTCGTCTTGCGTGAAGTCCGGCGTGGCGTAGACGTACGCGTGTTTCGAGGGCGTGTAGATCACGATGAGCGAATGATCACCGCGCCCGCTGGTAAAGGCGATCTTCGAGCCGTCCGGCGACCACACCGGATTCGAGACGGTTCCGCGAACCGGAAACATCTCCGGTTTTCCAATCGTAAACGTCGCGTCGGTCTTTCTTAGGGAAACAACGCCGAGCTGGCCTTGCACCGTCGTGAACGCCACCGCATCGCCCTTCGGCGAGAGAAAGACGCCGTTGCCCTGCGCGACCTGCACCGGCTCGCCGCCCGCGATGGGCACGACGAAGATCGCGCGCTCGGGAGGCGGCACGTGCTGAAGCGGATTCGGATTCTCGCCGGCGCCCTGGTCCTCCACACCACCGTGCAGGTAGACCACGCCGTCGTTGCCCGGAAGGATCTGCGGCGTATCGATATCCTGGCCGTCGTCGGCCGTATAGTGTGTCAGTGCATGAACAGTGCCGCCGGCGTCGGTATACAGGTTCCGTACGCCGCTCGCATCGACTTTCCACACCAGCACCTTGCCGTCGGGCGAAGCGGTAAGGTTATCGGGGAAGGGGGCGCTGAGCACATCCGCGACATCGTAGGCTTTGGCCATCCCGGTCGTGGAAGCGCCGATCAACGCAACGAGTAACGTCGCCGCTAGAATTCTGCGCATCGTGATCCTCCGTCAATATTTTGGCGCGTTCGCCATTATTTCGATGAGAGCCTTGCCTCCACGCGCGCCCGCAGACTGTTTTCCGGGTCGTTCCATGCCGAAACGAAGGCACGCAGGATGTACCCGGTCAGCCCCCAGATCCGCTTTTCCGCGTGATCGAGTACGGGCGAGTGGACCTTGAAGGCCCCGACCCAGACCATGTCTTGACGCAGGTCATTCACCACGCGCTCGAGCGGCACCGTAAAGACGCCGGCTGTCTCGGTCGCGTCGATCCGAAGGTCGCCCGGCGCGACGGTGGCGACGAACGGCGTGACGGTATAGTTATTGACGCGTGCATTGATCGCGGGCAGCTCACCGACGATCGTGACGCGGCCGGGCGCAACGCCGACCTCCTCGTTCATTTCGCGCAGCGCGGTCGCGCGCAAGTCCGCGCCGTCGACGGGATCCATGCCGCCGCCGGGTAGCCCGATCTGGCCCGCGTGATTGCGCAAGTGCGCCGCCCGCTCGATGAAGATGACGCCGTACGGCGCGGTCTCGACGATCCCGAGCACTACCGCAGCCGGCCGTCTCATCGCACGAGCTCGACGCGCTGCGGGTAGATCGGCCGGTTGATGATCCGCTCGAGGTCGTCGGCACGCGCGCTTAAGACAAGCTCGCAGAAGGCCTTGAAGCTTTCGCGTTCGGCCTCACCTTCAGCGAAGCGCTCGTTACGCTCGAGATCCACCTTCCCGTCGATGCGCAGGAAGCGAAGGTACCGGCCCTCGTCGTCCTCCCCCAGTTCCACCAGGCCTTCGTCTTCGAAGATGTGCACGGCGCTGCTTACCGTGCGTTCGTTGACCTTCTCGAGTTCGAGCGTGCGCGCAATATCGACGAAGGTCATGCGAACCACGTCGCTGCGGGCAAGCCCGCGAATGCCGCGGTACAGCGCGCGCAGGACGTTGAGCGTCGGAGCTTCACGGTCGATGATGAATTCATTGATCGTGCGATCGCTTTGCCCGAAGAGCAGATGGATCTGCGCGGGGGCGCCGTCCCGCCCGGCACGCCCCGCCTGCTGGTTGAACTCCGTAAAATCGAAGTTGAGATGATAGAGCACGACGTGGCGCACGTCGGGCAGATCGATCCCTTCGCCGAAGGCTGAGGTCGCAACGATCACCCGCAGTTCGCCTTCGCGGAAAAAGCGCTCGACCTCGTGCCGTTCGGGCGAGGGCATTCCAGCGTGATAGAACATGACCTCGTCGCCGAGCTTCTTGCGCAAGGTCTGCGCGAGCTTGGTCGCCTCTTTACGCGAATTGCAGTAGACGATTCCCTTCTCGCCCGCAGCGAAAAGATCGAGCAGATAGCTTTGCTTATCTTTTGTCTCGCGCGCATCGGTTACGCGAAGGTTCTCACGCACCGTCGGATCGATGACCCATGCCTCGATGCGCAGCTCGCGCAGGATCGCCGCGAAGGCTTCGTCGTTCGCGGTTGCGGTGAGGGCCAGAACTTGAGGTGAGCCCAGCGCCGCGATCGTCGCGCCCAAGCGTCCGTACGCCGCCCGGTGCCGCGATTCGTAGAGATGATGGGCTTCGTCGACGACCACGAACGACGGGGCGCACACGCCGCTGAACTCCTCGCGATGGAATTCCAGAAACTCGGGGGTCGCGAGCACGATGTCCCACGCGCCTTCACGCAGCGCGGCGAAGAGTTCTTCACGTTCGTCATGGGAGATCGAACCGTTGGCGCGATAGATACGCAGCCCAAAGGGGTCGAGCTTACGAATCAAGGCTTCATATTGATCGTTGGCGAGCGCACGCAGCGGATAGATGACGAGCGTCTTTCCACCGCCCTCGAGCGCCCGCTGCGCCGCAGGAAGTTGAAAGCAGAACGATTTTCCGCGTCCGGTTCCGAGCACGACGAGCGTGTTGCGTCCGGCCTCGATCCGCTCCAGCGCCTGCTCTTGTGCGGCGTGCGGCCTCGCGTCTCCGATCAGCGCTTTGCGAATATCGTCATTCGCGACCTTCTCATCCCGAGCGTTGTCGACGGACGAGGGGCGAATGGCCGCCTCAGCGTCGCGCCACATGTAGATATTCACGCCGCGGTGACGCCCTCCACCTCCGGTGAGCGACTCGACACGCGCACGGTAACGCGCCCCGCCGTCGATGAGCGGCGCGAGGTGCTTGGCGATCTCTTTGCGGACGAATCCCAGCTGCAGCGCGCCGTAGCGAACGGCGATCGCGTTGGGATCGAATTCGTTGCCGGGCTCACGTTCGAGCGCGAGTTCGGTGCCGACGCGAAGACCGGCGATCGTATCTTGCCGCCCCTCGAACGACACGCCGACGAGTTTGGTGTGAAATTGCGACGCGCCGCCGATCGACGCGTAGCGGTCCTGCGCGTACTCCTTCGCGTGCGCAAAGGCGCGCTCGACGAAGGAGGTGACATCACCCTTCGACAGGCTCAGGGTGACAGGGTTTCGGCTCAGGGTGACAGGGTTTCGGCTCAGGGTGACAGATGGGGCATCACCAAGAAGCAACGCGAAGGCGCGTTCGAAGGCAGCCTCCGACGGGGTGGGGGCCGGAAGCGGCGATTTACTCTTGGTGCGCGCCGTTCGGCTCATGCTCCGATGCCGGAACGTCGAAGCCCTCGAGGTTCAAAGTGATCTCTTCGTGTCCGGCGTCGTACGCGGCATCATGCAACCCGCTCACTTGCGCGTCGAGCGGATCGACGTTCTCGATTGTCTCGACCGCGCCGCCGTCCTCGCGCTTGCGCTTGTAGCGCGCCGGCGAGGTTTGCGGATTCCGCACCGACGA
>DATKPZ010000105.1:0-5689 GCA_035523815.1 Alphaproteobacteria bacterium | reverse complement strand
TGAAGCAGCACAAGATCAACAGCGCCGACCTCTTCGCGACCGGCATCAACGACTATCGCGAAGCGCTGTTCCTGAGCGCCCAGAAGTCTTTCATGCGGGTAGCGGCCCTCAATTCCGCCGACACGGTGGCGGCGCACTATCGCGACAGCTGCACGGTTGCGGTCACCAAGGGCGGCGGCGTGACCTGGGACGGCGCCGAGCGCATCGAGACCAAATAGTCAACTCATTCTCAAAGTTTAGGATCAGATTAGATGTCGTCGGCGCCGGCGACTTCCCAAAGGTCTGCGACGTTGACGCGATGCAACAACACGCAACCTGCCAATGGGAGTGCACGGGATGCACATGCCGATCGTCCGGGCGCCGTTCGCCCTTCTCCTCGCCGCTACGCTCGCGGCCTCTTACGCAGGCGCGTCCGCGCCTGCTCGCGCTGACGATGAGGTAAGCGCTCCATCGTATGCTACCGCGGCTCCGCCGGCCGTTGCGCGCCTTTCCGTCGTCGACGGACAAGTCGCGCTCAAGCATGGCGATGAGGGCGACCAAGCAGCCGCAACCGCGAACGCGCCGGTCGAGGCCGGCGACTACATCACGACGGGCAGCGACGGTCGCGCCGAAGTGCAGCTCGATTCGGACAACATCGTGCGTGCGGGGCCGAACACGCAGGTGCGCTTTACGCAACTCGACGGCCAGAACGACGTGACGCAAGTTGCGCAAGGATCCGTCGAATTGCGCGTCTTTGCTACCGGCGAAGACAACGTGCAGGTGCAAACGCCCTCGGTGGACGTCGAACCGTCCCAAGCCGGTGAATACTTGATCACCGTCACGAACGACGGCAACACACAGGTGACCGCGCGCAGCGGCAGCCTCTCGGTCGTAACCCCGCAAGGGACGCAAGAAGTCGATCCGGGGCGCACGATGGTGGTTGCCGGCGATGCGACGAATCCGCAATATCAGTACATCGACGAGGTCGCGCAGAGCGACGTTGAAGCATGGGGCGATCAGCGCGACCAAATGCTGGCGGCCGATGCCAGCGCGCAATCGCAGTACGTTCCAAGCGACATGACCGGATCCGCCGACCTGGACCAGTACGGTAACTGGGTCGATATCCCAGGCTATGGCAATGCCTGGGTGCCCAGCGGCGTGGCTCCCGGTTGGACGCCGTACAGCGACGGCACGTGGGTCTCGCTCAATTATTACGGCCCGACGTGGGTCGGAGCCGAGCCGTGGGGCTGGGCGCCGTATCACTATGGCCGCTGGTTTTATGCTCCGGCCGTTGGCTGGGCGTGGACGCCCGGGCCGCGCTATCTGCGGCCCGTGTGGTCGCCCGCGCTCGTGGCGTTCTTCGGATTCGGCAGCGGCTTCGGCGTCGGCGTCGGTTTCGGCAACGTCGGCTGGGTGCCGCTCGGGCCCGGCGAGTTCTACCGCCCGTGGTGGGGACGCGGCGCGTCGCTCTCGTTCGGGGTGTCGTACACGAATTATCGTAACTACTCGCACGGGTTTGTCGGCGTTCCGTATTCAACGTGGCAACACGGGTTCGTCGATCGCGCCCGTCCGATGAGCGTGGCGCAGCTAGAGTCGACACACTTCTATCGCGGAAGCATCGCAACGGCCCGTTTTGCCGAGAACACGCGCTACACGAGCCGCTCGCTTGCCTCGAATTTCCCCAAACCGCAATATCAGCGCTTCAACGAAATCCGCTCGTTCCAGAGCGGCGGCACTCGTCCGGCGATGGGCCGCACGGTAAGCGCGTCCGCGTGGCAACGTTTTGGTGGCGGTCGCGCGAGCTTTTCGCGCGAAGCGGCGCCGCGTTCGCCGGCCTACAGCTCCGGGGGCGGCGCATGGCAGCGCTTCAGCGGCGCGACGCAGCAGCGGTATTCGTCGTACGCGCGATCGCGCCAGCAAAGGTATTCGTCCTATGCGCGAGCCCCACAGGAGCGCTATTCGTCGTACGCGCGAGCGCCGCAGCAGCGGTACCCGTCGTACGCACGAGCGCCGCAGCAGTATCGATCTTCGTATCAATCGCAACGCCAGTACGTCCAACCCCAACAGCGGCAGTATCAGTCCTATGGAGCGCCGCGGCAGTATCAGTCGTATCAGCCGGAGCGCCGGTACGCACAGCCGCAGCAGCGGACCCAGTACCGGCCGCAACAGAACTCTCGGAGTGCGCCTTCACACGCTAGTAACCGCGGAGACCGTCCGCATGGACCAGGGAGACCATAACGTAGAAAAATAGCGCATAGAGGCGCCGTCTTAGAGACGGCGTCTCTTCCACAATTGAGGGCACCCACAATGCGAACGATGATCGGCCTTTTGGCCGTCTTGATCTTTGCCGGCGTTCCTATGAGCGCGCCGGCCGTGACCTATCCCGGACCCGCCCCCGCCGACGAATACTTTGGACCCCACAAGCAAAGCATCTTAGAGATCCGCAATCGACTCGATCGCCTCGACGCCAAAAGCGATCGCGAGATGCTCGACAGCAATGCGGTCACCGAACTCGACGATATCGCCGCGTCGGTCAGCGACTGGCATCAGCAGTATCCAAACGACCCGTGGCTGCCGCGCACCTATGCGCGGCTGCTGATCGACTATCACCGCGTCGGCGCGTCATCGACCGATCGCGCCCTCGCGATGCTCGATGAAATGAAGAGCGCATATCCGGACGCCCCGGAAACCAGCGCGGTCATCGCGATGACCTACGCGGGCGGAACGGTGGTTCCGGTTCCGGTGGCCGACGTGAACACGCCGGACGTGTCTGCGCCGGTTATGTCGGCGCCGGCGCTCGCCGCGCCGGTCCTCGCAGCACCGATCGTTGCCGTGCCGACGTACGCACTCGCGGCGCCGTCTGCTCCAATGCTCTTGCCGGGAGCCTGGCAGCGTTTTGACTCTATGCGTGCAGGGAGCGGGTCGGCACCCAAGACGTCGACGACGGTCACGACCACCGTGACCACGACGACCTCGTCGGGCGGGCCGTAACCGATCGATCCCGAAGCCACCTCGCGGTGGGGAAACTCTACAACGAGGTGGCGGGGCGAGATCTGAATCGCCTCGCAGCTCTAAGCGACGGCATCTTCGCGTTTGCGATGACGCTGCTCGTGCTGAACATACGCGTGCCCGAGCCCCTCGAGGTTCACAACGAGGGAGAACTCGGGCACGCGTTGCTGCACCTCGCGCCGAGTCTGCTGACGTGCGTGATGACGTTCCTCACGCTCGGGATCTTTTGGGTGGGTCAGCAAACGCAACTGAGCGCCTTGCGCAGCGCCGACCGTGACGTGGCGTGGCTGCACATCGGCTTCATGTTCGCCGTCGTGCTCACGCCCTTCTCAACCGCGCTCCTCGCCTCGTTCATCACCTATCGCATGGCGATCTTGATCTATTGGGCGAACATCGTTCTTTTAGGGCTGATGCTTTACCTCAGTTCACGCCATGCCGTGCGCAGCGGCTTGAGGAAAGAGAACGCGCCGGCCCACGAGCTGCTGCAGCGCCGGATCGTCAGCGCGCAAGCCCTTTACGCGGTTGCGGCCATGCTCTGCTTCGTCAACACGTGGCTCAGCATCGCGCTCACCTTTGCAATTCAGCTCATCTACGTCTTTGCGCCGCGCATTTCGTGGCTCTATCGGCTCTAGCGCAGCCCCGTAGCGACGGCACGAATACCGTCCCGCAACGCGCGCCGCGCCTCGGGCAGAATGCGCGGAAAATTGACGAAGCCGTGAGCCAGCGTCGGCCGTAGGTCATACGTCACCGCAACGCCCGCAGCGCGGAGCCGCTCGGCGTAAGCGCGTCCCTCGTCGACCAACGCATCGTATCCGGCCGCCAAGAAATACGTGGGCGGCAGCGACGCCGGATCGGGCGCGTCGATCTGCCGCAGCCACGGGTTCGCCGCATCGTCCTTCGAGCGGAAGAAGTTTTGCGCGAACCAGTTCCGCAGCTCCGGCGTGAGGGGCACGCCTTTGTTGAAACGGGTGCGCGAGGGGAAGCGTTCGGTTGCATCGAGCGGCGGATAGATCAAGAACTGAAAGGCCGGCCGCGCGAGGCCCTCGGAGGGCGCAAATGCGCTCAACGTGGCTGCCAGACTTCCGCCGGCCGAATCGCCGCCGACCGCGATGCGGCGCGGATCCAGACCGAGCGTCGCAGCTTCGCGCTGCAGCCATTGCAGCGCGTCGAACGCATCCTCGAAGGCGGTGGGAAAACGATGCTCGGGGCCCAAGCGGTACTCGACCGAGATCACCGCGATCCTGCCTTCGTGCGCGAAGTAGCGCGCGAGGTGATCGTAGCTGGGTACGTCGCCGATAACCCACCCGCCACCGTGGAAAAAGAGCAGCACCGGGAGCGGCACCGTGCCGTGCCGTGGGCGGTGAAGATGCGCCGCAAGCAGCGCGCCGTCACGCGTAGGAATCGCCAGCTCTGCGGTGTCAACGTCGTCGACCGGCGGCATGCCGAGGCGCGTGTTGAGCTCCGCATAGCCAGCCCGGACTTGCGCGACGCTGGCTCCGGGCCGGAACTGCCTCCCCCGCGCGACGGTCAGCCAGTGAAGCAGCGTGATGCGGGGATCGAGCATCAGTGCGCCGGGTGCAGCGCGGCGTCGGCCTTTTGCGCCAGCGTTTGCAGATGCGCCCGTGTCGCGTCGTCAGCAGCGTGCGGCGCCTGCGCGCTCGCCGAAGACGCAAGGCGCCCGAGTTCGAGCCGCGCGAGCGACTGCGCGTCGGGCGGGGCGCCGGTTTGCGGAGTGGTTGCGAGGGCAATCAACTTATCTTCGTAGATCGCTTGGAGGTTGCGGCGAAGGAGCGAGATCGTCCGCATCTCTCCGCCGTAGATCGCGTTTTGCATCCACCCGAAGAACTGCGGCAGGGTCAACGTCGGTCCCGCCGACTCGAGCGGATTCTGTTCGAGGCGCGCAAGCACCGCCGGCTGAAACAGATAGTCGATTGCGGATTTTTGCGCGTTGCCGATTTGAACGACGATTGGGAAATCATGACGCTCGGGCGGGTTATACGCCCAAAGCGGGAGATTGCCGTACGTTTCCCATCCGACGTAGCCGTATCCGGCCCACTCCGAATAGCCGAGCTTGTTCAAAACCTGCGGTGAAAAGTGCAAATGCCGATCGGAGAACAAGTAGTCGTTCAGAATCCCGAACGCGCGCTGCTGCATCGCAAGCGGCACCGGAACGATGGGCGGCTGGGCGCCGGGGTCGCCGCGGTGCGCGCGTGAAAGGTACTGGCCGCCGATCCAGTGCGCGGTCTTCGAGGCAAGGGAAATATAGCGCATGAGCGAGCCGCGGAAAGCCACCGTCGCGGATTCATAGGCGTCGCCGTCGCGCGGAAGCATCGCCGCGTCGCGATCCATCAACGCCCGGTCCATGTCGAGCTGCACGACCGTCCATCCCAGCTGATTGCTGGAGAGCTCACCTTGCTCGACGCGCGGATCGGCGGCGTGCCCGTTGCTCCACGAGACGTCTTCGTCGGAGGCGTAGCGGTAGAGCGGGTTCGACCACGATGCCGCCCAGCGCTCGAGCGTTGGAAGCTCGTCCTCGGGCGTCTTTGCCGTGGGAATCGGTTTGTAGGCGTAGTTCATCGCGTAGGAGTCGTAGGGTCCGAGTACCGTTTGATGGTACGAGCCCTGGCCGTACCCTTTGGGCCAAATGTTGAGCGGCGCGTATTCCATCACGGTTGTCGCGACGCCGTACTTTGCCGTGAAT
>DATKPZ010000104.1:0-9303 GCA_035523815.1 Alphaproteobacteria bacterium | reverse complement strand
GGCTCGTACGGGGTGTGCGGACCGAATGCATACGATCCGGTGATGCCCCAGTAGTTCGAGTTGATGCTCGACGGGTTTGAGCCGCCGCCGACGCAGCTCATCTGGTTGAAGTAGCACTGCCCGTAGGCGTTGGTCGCGACGATCTGGCTGCGCTGATGGCTAGCGTAGAACGCGGTTAGCGTGAGGCCGTGGCCCGCGGCGTAGCTGAGCGTTCCTTGATCGGTGCGATCGTTGATGCTGCCGGTCAGGACCGAGAAGTATTGCGGAAATCCGGCAGGCAGTCCGCTTCCGATCGAGCTGATGCGCCCGAGCGAGAAGTCGAAGTTGGAGTGCGAGTAATTCACGCTCCAGCGTTTGTTGATTTGATAGGTGAGGTCGTAATCCAAACGCAGGTTTTGCGTGTTTTGCGGTGCGCCTGCGGGGCACGCGGTGCCGCCGTTCGGACAGTAGAGCGGCGTGTAGTTCGGTCCCAGCGGCGGGGCTTGCGAGTCGCCGGTGTTATCCATGAAGAAGACCGGACTGATGTTCAGAGTAAAGCGCTCCTGCGCTGCCGATGCGATCGACGGCGTAAGGAACGCGAGCGCGGCTAGCACGAGGCTAGCAATCGCAACTTGGGCGGTGCGATGCATAGAGCTGCCTCCTATCGTCATGATGAATGGAAGTCGGCCGAGCGCTTGTGCTTCCGACCTACTTCCCTTAAGGAACATTATCCCACAAACACGTTTTCCCATCTACACCCGAAGGGAGGTACTTATCCCATATGCCAGCCGTGGCTGACCACGATCGATTGACCGGTCAGCGCATTTGTTGGAAAAGCTGCTAAGAATACCGTCAACTCTGCTACGTCTACCGTCGTGGTGAACTCGCCGTCGACCGTTTCTTTGAGCATCACGTTCTTAATGACGTCGGCCTCCGAAATCCCCAAGGCCGCTGCCTGTTCGGGGATCTGGCGCTCGACCAGCGGCGTCCGCACGAATCCCGGGCACACGACGTTCGAACGCACGCCGAACGCGGCGCCCTCTTTCGCGACCGTGCGCGCGAGCCCGAGAATACCGTGCTTGGCCGCCACATATGGGGCCTTGAGCGGCGAGGCTTCCTTGGAATGCACCGACCCCATGTAGATGATCGACCCGCCCTTGTGCCGGGCGTACATGTGCTGCAGCGCCGCGCGCGTTACCAGGAACGCCGCGTCGAGATGGATGCTCACGACACGCCGCCAGTCGGCGTAGGCCAGCTCGTGAATCGGGGCGATGTGCTGAACGCCGGCGTTGCTCACGACCACGTCGAGGCCGCCGCACGCGGCAATCGTGCGGTTGACACCCGACGCCACCTGCGCCTCGTCGGTGACGTCCATGCCGACGGCAATGGCTCGTCCCCCCTCTTGCTCGATGTGCTGCGCGGCGGCTTGAGCCCCCTCGAGTGAGATATCAGCAATAGCCACGGCTGCGCCTTCGCGCGCCATCATGCGTGCGATCTCGAGCCCGATGCCGCTTGCAGCACCGGTAATCAGGGCGACTTTCCCCTGCAACCTCAATGGAAGTACCTCCGCCCATAAGTCTGGCAGGGCGGGGTCGGCGCGGATACACCATTTCGGGGGTATTGCGGCAGCCCGCTTGAGCGTGGTTAGGTAAGATGCGATGCCAGCCACTTCGCAGCCGCTCGTCGCGGCGCATGAGATCGTCAAGTCATTTTCGGGGTTTCGCGCGCTCGACGGATTGAACTTCAGCGTGCGTGAAGGTTCGATCCATGCGGTCATCGGGCCCAACGGCGCCGGCAAGAGCACGCTGCTCGGGGTTCTTTCGGGCTTCGTCCGGGCCACGTCGGGCCGCGTGACGATCGGGAGTGCCGACACGACGAAGCTCGATCCCGCCTCGATCGCGCGCATGGGGGTCGTCCGCAGCTTTCAGATCAGCAGCATCTTTCCCCATTCAAGCGCGCTCGACAACGTGAAGATCGCGCTTCAAGCGCGCTCGAACCTCTCGTGGCGGCTCCTCGAACCGGCGCGCGCCGCCGCGGTGCTGGATGAACCGGCACGTCGCGCGCTCGCGGCGGTCGGTATCGACGGCGAACGCGATACGGCGGCGGCGAATCTCGCCTACGGCAAAAAGCGCGCACTCGAACTTGCCATCGCGGTCTCGCAAGAGCCGTCGGTGCTGTTGCTCGACGAGCCGACGGCGGGGATGGGCACAGAGGACGTCGAGCGCACGATCGCGTTGATCCGCGAGATCGCACGGGCGCGAACCGTCGTGCTGGTGGAGCACAACTTGCGCGTCGTGGAGCACCTGTGCGATCGGGTGACGGTGCTCGCGCGCGGCAAAGTTCTTGCCGAGGGAAGCTACGAGGAGGTGCGCGCCGACGAACGCGTGGTCGAAGCCTATCTCGGCGGAGCCCGGCACTAGTGCTCACGCTGCACGACGTTCATTCCTACTATGCCGAGGCGCACATCCTTCACGGCATGTCGTTCGACGTGCGCGACGGCGAGGTCGCGACGTTAATAGGAAGAAACGGCGTCGGGAAGACGACGACGCTGCGCTCGATCATGGGCATCGTGCAGCCGCACGGCGGGACGATCGAGTTCAACGGCGCGACGATCTCGGGACTCGCCTCGGATCGAATCGCGCGTTGCGGCATCGCTTACGTTCCCGAGGAGCGCGGCATTTTCTCGACGCTCAGCGTCCGCGAGAACCTGCTTTTCGCCCCGGTCATCGCGCCGGGCGGCTGGACCGTCGAGCGGATTTTCCAGACGTTTCCCAATCTGCGCGAGCGTGCCGCGGCGGTTGGGACGACGCTTTCCGGCGGCGAGCAGCAGATGCTGGCGATCGCGCGCGCGCTGCGGTCGGGCGCTCGCACGATCTTACTCGATGAACCCACGGAGGGACTTGCGCCGGTGCTGGTCGAGCGCATCGGCGAAGTGATTCTCGAGATGAAGGCGGCCGGGCTTTCGGTGCTTCTGGTCGAGCAAAACGTGCGATTTGCGTCCGACGTCGCCGACCGTCACCACATCGTCGTCAACGGAAAAGTCACGCAGACCTTGCGCAGCGACGAGGTGCGCAGCCGCGAGCGCGAGCTGCTCGAATTTCTCGGCGTTTAGCCGCGCGCGATTGGGAGCACGACTGTCATCTTCGTGCCGTAGCCCTGATCCGATTCGACGCGCACGTCGTTCGCCAACGTCTTGACCAAAAACAGGCCGCGACCGTCTTCGGTGTATTCGTCGTCGGGAAGCTGCGCGACGAACTTCTCGAGGCCCGGACCCGTATCCACGACGGTAACGATCGGCGCGGCGCTCGTCCAGTCAATCTCCATGTTGACCATGCCGGGAGCGTGCTCGACCGTATTGGCGAGAATCTCGCCGACGATCAGTTCGGCGGTGAAGAGATCCGCCTCCGTGCCGGCGAGCCCTTCGATAAACTGCATGACTTCGTGCCGCGCGCTGTGCGCCGAGTACGCATGGCTCGAGTGGAAACTCCAACTCTGGCGCAGGTTGACGTTGCTGCCGGCGACGGCGTCGCCGGTTCCCGCGACGCGCAGAACCACGAGGACCGCGTCGTCGGTCGGAGCTTCGTCGCCGAGCACGGCGCGGCGGATGGCTTCGGCGGGCCGCGCCGACGGCGCAACGACCAGCGCGTCGATAGCGTCGCGCAACGTGCGCTCGGTCGCGTCGATCTGGCGCGAAAATTCGGTGATGCCGTCGGTGTAGAAAACGACGATGCTGTCGGGTTCGAGGGTGACGCTGTAGCTACGGTATTCGGTCGTTGCGGAGACGCCGAGCGGCAGCGATCCGTAGGGAAGCGGATGCGCGCGCGTATTCGGACCGGCGAGGATCGGCGAGGGATGTCCCGCGCTCGCATAACGCAGGGTGAGCGCGTCGCGGTCGATGAGTGCGACCAGTGCGGTTGCGACGGCGGGGTCGTGCAACTGCAACAGGCGATTCACTTTGGTGAGGATCTCGGCGGGGTCGGCTTTGTCGATCGCCGTCGCCACGATGCTCTGCCGAATTCGTCCGGCGCTGACGGCGGCATTGAGCCCGTGCCCCGTGACGTCGCCGATCGAAACGGCGATGCGGCCGTCGGGAAGCGCGAAGGCGTCGTACCAATCGCCCCCGATCAGCACTTCCTGGCCCGCCGTAAGGTACAAGGCGTCGAAGCGCATGAACGGATGCTCGGGGAGCGACTGCGGCAGGAAGGCCGATTGCAGCGTGGTCGCGATGCGCGCCGTGCGTTCGAACGCGCGGCGTTGATCGTCGATGTCGGTGTGCGTTCCGTACCAGCGGATGATGGTGCCGCGCTCGTCGCGCATCGGCTCGGCGCGCACGAGGAACCACCGGGAGACGCCGTCGGCTCGGCGCAGCAAAAGCTCGCGTTCGAACGGTTTACCGGCCTGGATCAGGTGCGTCCAATCGGGAATCCCAAGCGCGAGTTCGTCCGAGCCCGTGAATTGATGCCAACGTTGGTTCAGCCAGTCGATCGTTCCTGACGGATCGGCCGTCCAGACCATCTGCGGCACGGTCTCGGCGAGGACTTTGAAGCGGCGCTCCGCGGCTTGCATCTGCACGAGCGCCGAGCGCCGCTCGGCGGTGATCGCGCACAAGACCAGTCCCGTGATGGCCAGCACCGCCGTGAAGACCACGAAGGCGACCATGCGCTGCGGCAGCGCAAGCGGCGTGAACGGACCAAGGTCGTGAACCGTCGCCCACAATGCCAGTGACGTAACCGCGACGAGCAGCGCGGTCATGAGCCGCGCACCCGTCCGCACCCCCGCCCACACCACGAAAGGATAGAGCGGAAACGCCATCGGCAGGTGCGAGAAAAATTCGAGCAGCGACGACGCGAAGGCAAGCGGGAACGCGATCGCGATCTCGATCGGCGTTGCGTCGCCGGCGATGATGCCGCTGCGGCGCACGTCGCTCCAGGTAAGTATCAGCGGGGCGAAGAGCAGCACGCCGGACGCGTCGCCGACCCACCACAGAAACCACTGCTGCCCGTACGACCTCCAAGGAAAGACGTGCGCAAGCGCGAGCTGCAGCGTGCCGTTCGTCGCCGTCACGGTCATCGCGAGGATCGAACCGAAGACGACGAAGACGGTGACGTCGCGCACGTGCGTGAAGGTGCGATCGAAGTTGAACCGCTCCAGCAGATAGGCGCCGAGTAGCGGGCCGAGCGTGTTTCCGCCCGCGATTGCAAGCGCAGTGACCGCGGGTTCTTGGCTCGTGAAATTGGCGATGAACGCGCCCAGAAAGACCCCGGGCCACAGACGCTTGCCGCCCAAGACCAGCGCGGCAAGCGCAATACCCGTCGGCGGCCAAATGGCGGTGATCTGCTTGACGCCGAACGCTACCAAAAAGCCGAGATGCGCAAAAAAGACATACGCCGATGCGACGAGTACGATCCAGGCCACGTACGCGGCAAGGCCGCGCACGTCGGAGGGCATTCGCACCGCTCTAGCCCCGCGAGCTTCGACCTGCGCCATTAGACGGGCCCTTCGTTCAGCGCTCGGGACGGACCCCCCGCGGCGCACGGCGTCGCGTTAGGTCTTGGTTACGTTTGCGACGTGGCGCGAAGGCGGCAGATCGTGAAAACGCCCGCGAGCAGCGTCGTACACGATCGCGCAGCGTAAGCGGCCGCTCGCGTTTTCACCGCCCGCGATGAGCACGCTTCCGTCGCGGCGCACCTTTGCCGTCGCCGACCAGCGCGGGAGCGGCATCGGCACGAGCGCGGTGCGCCGTCCGTGCGCATCGTAGATCTGGATAT
Organism: Alphaproteobacteria bacterium; assembly: GCA_035523815.1. GTDB lineage: Bacteria > Vulcanimicrobiota > Vulcanimicrobiia > Vulcanimicrobiales > Vulcanimicrobiaceae > Aquilonibacter. The sequence continues at coordinate 3,556 of DATKPZ010000104.1, read as the reverse complement.
CGCTGTACGGAGCGCCGTCCGAGCGCCGGCCGCCGACGACCAGCGTTTCTCCGTGGCCGAGACGCACGAGCGTATAGGCGCGCAACGGCGCCGGCGCAAGCACCGTTGCCGGTGCGACCGCCGCCGTGCCGATGAACGTGAGCGCAAGCAGCGCCGCAACGAGCGTGCCGCCGAATCGCGGCGACGCGTTCGTCCCCGCACGCGTCACCAGCAGGTTGTCGAGGCGCCGCCCGGTGTACGAGCGAGAGTTGAAGGCTGAGGTCAGCGCGGGCGCGCGCGAACCGCTCGCGCGAAGCGCGATCTTCCAAAGCGTGGCAGCGTACGCTGCGCGCTTGCCGGTGTGCGCGACGACCGCCTCGTCACAGGCCATCTCTCGCTCGGCTCCGATTCGCGCGGAGATCGAATGTGCAAACGGGTTGAACCACAGGGCGCACATGCACAGCGCTTGCACGAGCGAACTCACGTCGTCATAGCGGCGCAGATGCTCCAGTTCGTGGAGCAAAACGTGCTCGAACTCGGTGCCGCGGTCCAGTGCGAGCATGGCACGCGGAAGCAAGATCGCCGGGCGGCGATAGCCGATGGCGACGGGCACGTCGAAATGCTCGCCGGCGAGGACGCGCACGCGACCCCGCGGCGTGGCGCGTACGCCGATGGGCGCGCCGCGTTCGCGGATCTGCCGCAAACGCAGGACGCCGGCGCACACGCGCGCCAGCGCGACGAGAAAGCCGAGCATCCATATCGCGCCGGTTGCGCTTGCGGGGCTAAGCCCCGACGCGGCGGCGGTGACCGGCGCAAGCGGCGAGCGCGACTGCGGAGCGCCCGGTCGCGCGTTCGCATCGATCGAGACGAACGGTACACGCTGCAACCAGATCGTGCCGCCGGCGATGAAGGCGGGAGCCGAACAGGCAAGCGCGACGAGCATCGCCATCGACACGACGAATCGCGCGCTCGCGTTGCGCTTGAAGACTCCCGCGCGACCGAGCAGCGAAAGCAGAGCAACGCCGCCGGCGCCGATGACGAGGCTAGCGAGGAATGCGAGCGGTGCGAGCGAGCCGGCGTTCATTCGTCCACCGCTTCGTCGAGGAGTTTTTGAATCCGCTTGCGATCGGCGCTCGAGATATAGTCCGAGTCGAGAAGTTTGACCACGAGCTGTTCGGCGGACCCATCGAAGAAGCGGTTCAAGACGCTTTCGAGCGCGGTCCCCTGGGCCCGCTCCTCCGGGACGAGCGCGGCGTAGATGAACGTTCGCCCCTCGGCGCGGTGTTTCACGTACCCCTTGCGCTCGAGCACGCCGAGCGTGGTCATCACCGTGTTGCGTGCAAGCGGCGGTTCGACGATGGCGTTCACGATGTCCATGTTCGTCGACTCGCCGCGCGACCAAAGCACGCGCATGATGCGCAGCTCGGCATCGGTCAGGGTGGTACTGGGTTTACGTCCCATGGGTGCTAACCTGCCTTCCGCGTTTCAGATCGCATATTCCAGCTGGAAGCGGCTGTAGCGCGTGAGCGGAACGCCGCCGAGAAAGCTTTCGCCGTTCGCGTAGGCGACGTTGGATTTGTGTTGTTGCACGTACCCGTACCGGAAGAGCAGACCGCGGTATCGTCCGGTTCCGACATTGCTGCAGTAGTACACCAGGACGTTATCCCACTCGGTCGTGGCCTGGGTCGCGAGTGCATTGGAGTAGTCGAACCAGTAGTAGCTCTCGGTGAATGAGAAGCGCGCGTTGGGCGAGGTGTAGATCCCGATCAACGCTTGAGAATTCCCAGGGCTGCGCCGGTCGACGGGCCCTTCCAACAACGGCCCCGTGTACATCGGATCGGTGCTGTAGCCGTCGCTGTACGGGCTGGCCCATCCGCCGTAGTAGATCGTCGAGGCGCCGTTGCCGCGATTCGCGCACTGCCCGACGCCTTGCGGAAGAAAATACGGAAAGGCCGGATGCGGGTTCGCGATCTGATAGGTCGGGGCCGGACCCTGCGAGTCGCAGGACGACCCGCTCGGCAGTGCGATCGTTGCGCGGCGCCACGGAATCGCGTCGACGGCCGCGCTGATCGTGACGGTGCGCGTGGGACTTGCGCCGAGGATGAGGCCGCCGATCGAGCTGTGGACGATGCCGAGATCCGACGCGCCGGCGTTGCGCTCCACTCCACCTTGCGCACCAATGAACGGGCGCCATCCGTGGTCGCTGAGCGCCGCGAATCCGCTGAACCACGCGAATGCAACCATATCGCTCACGTCGTAGGCGTAGGCGCTGAGCGAAAGGCCGCCGTCCGGCGGCGCATAGGTTGCGCGGCCGTAGCTGAATCCGCCGGTATTCATGCCGCCGGCGAGGCCGGTAAGCAGGTTGCTTCGCGTGAACGCGGGCGAGGTGCGGCTCATGAAGCGCGTCATCTGCGCCCCCTCGAACGTCCAGCCGCCGCGCGAATAGGTCGTGTCCACTCCCTGAAAAGCCGTGGGAGCCAGACCGAGTTTGAAGTGCGTGTCGGCCCACGGCGAATTGAAATACTGGTCGCCGGCCTTCACCGAAAATTGCGCGCTCTTGTAGGCGAGGTAGCCTTCTTGAAGCTGGTTGAGATCGCTCAAACCGGCAAGCGCGTTCGGATCGCTGAACGAGTAGGTAGCGCCGGCTGAGAACCCGCGGCCGAGATCGTAGCCGGCATGGACGATTCCGATCGCGTTCTCGTCGGTTTCGTTCGGTTGATTTCCGCCGGGCAAGGCGCTCGACTGCAGATAACGCGCATCGTAAAAGCGCGTGTAGAGCCAGGCGTGCAGCCGCGGCTGCGGTGATGGACTCGGCGACGCGAGCGCGACGACGGCCGCGGCCAGGAAGAACATGAACCTAGTATAGTAGTACTATAATTATAGTCAAGACCTATTCGGCAGTGGTTGTCTAATAGCCGAGGTAGGAGCGCCGGATGCGCTCGTCGTCGATCAGATCGGCGCTGCGGCCTTCGACGGCGACGCGGCCGGTTTCGAGCACGTAGGCGCGTGATGACGAGGAAAGCACGATCTTCGCGTTTTGCTCGGCCACCAAGATCGCGACGCCGTCTCGAGCGTTGATCTGCAGAAGCAGATCGAAGATCTCGCGGACGATCTTCGGCGCAAGTCCGAGTGAGGGCTCATCGAGCAGAAGCAGCCGCGGTCGCATCATCAGCGCGCGCCCGATCGCGAGCATCTGCTGCTCTCCGCCGGAGAGCGTTCCGGCAGCTTGCGCACTGCGTTCGCGCAGCCGCGGAAAGTACCCAAACACGCGCTCGCAGGTCTCGCGTTCCTGCTCGCGATCGCGGCGCGTATACGCGCCCAGTTTCAGGTTCTCGGCCACGGTCAGCGATGAGAGGGTTCCGCGCCCCTCCGGCACGTGCGCGATTCCAAGACGTGCCGCATCTTCCGGCGCGCCGGTAAACGGCGAACCCTCGAAGCGGACTTCACCGCTGGTTTTGACCGCGCCGGTAAGCGCACGAAACGTCGTCGTTTTTCCCGCGCCGTTGGCGCCGAGCAGTGCGACGATCTCGCCCGGTTCCACGTGCAGGTCGATACTGTGCAGTACGTCGTTCTCGCC
>DATKPZ010000103.1:0-3369 GCA_035523815.1 Alphaproteobacteria bacterium | reverse complement strand
TTGAAGGATCGCCACCTGATCGACGAGCTCGCGCCGCTCGGCCTGCGCGGACTGGAAGTCTTCTATCCGCTGCACGATGCCGAAGATGTCCAAATCTTTCGCGAGCTTGCCAAACGCTACGGCCTGGTGATGACCGCGGGAGCGGATTTCCACGACATTCGCTACCACACGCGTGGCGTCGGCATGCAGGTCGACCCCGGCGATATTGCACCGTTTCTCGATTTAGTAACGTAGCTCAATCTCTGCGTCACCTCTAGCCGCTCGAAGGGTAGAGGCGCTACCATGCGCGCGTCAAAGCTGCGCTCATGTGGAGATATAAAAGCTTCGCCCTGATCGCCGCATTCCTGGCGGTCGTCGCACTTCCGGCCACCGCAGCGGCGCCGGCACCCTCGACGCAAACCTTGCTCGGCGCGCTGAAATGGCGCAGCGTCGGTCCCGGAATCGGCGGGCGCGTGGTCGCAATCGACGCGGTTCCCGGTTCACCCGATACGTTTTATTTCGGCGGTGTCGACGGCGGTGTCTGGCGGTCCACCGACTACGGGCTGATCTGGACTAATATCACCGACGGAAAGTTGAACGGCTCGAATAGCATCGGCGCGATCGCCGTTGCGCCCTCCGACCCGAAGATCATCTACGTCGGCACGGGCGAGAGCGATATTCGCGGCACGTTCATTACCGGCAACGGCGTCTACAAGTCAAGCGATGCGGGCGAGACGTGGCGCTATGCGGGCTTGGGCGACACGCACACGATCGGAAAGATCGTGGTCGATCCCCACAATCCGAACGTCCTGTACGCGGCGTCGATGGGTCACGTCTTTACCGGCAATCCCGAGCGCGGCGTCTTCAAATCGACCGACGGCGGTGCGCACTGGAGCAAAGTGCTCTTCGTCAACGACCAGACCGGCGCGATCGATCTCGTCATGGATCCGCACGATTCGCGCGTACTCTACGCGTCGATGTGGCAAGCGAAACGCACGCCGTGGTCGCTGGTCAGCGGTGGTCCCGGGAGTGGTCTCTACAAGAGCACCGACGGTGGTGCGCATTGGACGAATCTGAGCAAGACGCCCGGTTACGCCAAAGGAACGTTGGGCCGTATCGGCGTGACGGTCTCCCCAAGCAATCCAAAGGTCGTGTACTCGATCGTGCAGGCGAAGGAGGGCGGTATCTTCCGCTCGTCGGACGGCGGCGCGAGCTGGACGCGCGTGAACGACCATATGGAACTGCGGCAGCGCGCCTTCTATTATATGGCGATCTACGCTGACCCGGTGGACGTGAACACGGTCTACGTTCCGCAGGTCGAAGCCTGCTGGGTCTCGCGCAACGGTGGCAAGAGTTTCACGCGCCTGCGCACGCCGCACGGAGATAACCACATCGTCTGGGTCGATCCGCGCAACCCCAAGATCCTGTTGGAAGGCAACGACGGCGGCGCGACGGTGTCGACCGACGGCGGAAAGACTTGGAGCACCGAGCACAACCAGGCGACGGGCCAGTTCTACCACGTCGCGCTCGACGATCAATTCCCGTTCCACATCTACGGAGCGCAGCAGGACGAGGGTTCGTTTCAGGGCCCGAGCGCCTCGGCCGGCGGGATCATTCAAACGTCAGACTGGAAGCGGACCGCCTACGGCGAGAGTACGTTCATCGCCCCCGAACCGGGGAATTCGAACGTCGCGTACGGCAGCGGCTACTTCTCGATCATGGTTCGCTATAATGCGGCGATCGACGAGTACCAGAGCGTGAGTCCTTGGCCGCTCTATCGCGAAGGCGCGGCTTCCGATGAGCTCGAGTATCGGTTCGGATGGACGCATCCGATCATCTTCTCGCCGGCGAACCCGAAACAGCTCTTGGTCGGCTCGCAGTACGTGCTGCGCAGCGACGATCAAGGGCAAACGTGGAAGAAGATCAGCCCCGATCTCACGCGCAACGATCCCAAAACCGAAGCGCCGAGCGGTGGCCCGATCGATTTGGACCATTCGAGCGCTGAGGTTTTTCCCGACGTATCGGCTCTCGCGGTCTCGCCGCTCGACGGTGACGTGATTTGGGCCGGTTCAGCCGATGGGCTCGTTCACGTGACGACCGACGGCGGCTCGAATTGGTCGCTGGTCACGCCGCCGGCGCTGCCGCAGTGGTGCGAGATCACCTCGATCGAGGCCTCGCACACGGACAAGGGAACGGCTTTTCTCTCAGCGTCGCGCTACATGTGGGACGACTTCCATCCCTACGTGTACGAGACGCTCGACTACGGGAAGCACTGGACGCCCGTTTCGTCGGGCATACCGCAAGATCAATACGTGTTCACGGTGCGGCAGGATCCCGGCGACCCCGACCTGGTCTTTGCCACGACCAAGAGCACCGTGTACGTAAGCTTCAATGACGCCGCGAACTGGCAGCCGCTCACGCTGAACCTGCCGGACGTCCAAGTGCGCGACATCGCGATCGACGCGCGTGAAGGCGAAGTGGTCGTCGCAACGCACGGCCGCTCGTTTTGGGTCCTCGACAACCTCGCGCTGCTCGAACAGTTGACGCAGACATCGCTGCAGCAGGGCTCGAGTCCGACGCATCTCTTCGCGCCGCAGCGCGCGTGGCTGACGCATGCGTACGGTGCAAGCGCCTATGGCGGCGGCACGGCAGCCGGGAACGGGCAGAACCCGCCGTTCGGAGCAACGGTGTTCTTCTACGTTCCCCGCAGCTACGACGGGAAGACGCCTGTGTCTCTGACCTTCCGCGATGCGAGCGGCACCGTGGTCCGGACCTTCGCGCTGCATCGTAAGCCGCTCTCGGGCAAGCGCCCGGAGACGGACGAACGTTTCCAGCCGACCCAGGAAGCGGCGCAGGCCTACGCGCGGCTCACGGGTATCGCACCCGGGATGAATAGCTTCCAGTGGGATCTGCGCTACGCCGACGCAACCGAGGTAACCGGCTTCGAACCGCCGCTTGCGGCGGGTGGGCTCGACGATACCGTCGAGGGACCGCAAGTCGTTCCAGGCACCTATACGGTGAGCTTGGACTACGGCGGCGCCACGACGACGCAGAGCTTCCAAGTCGCGCTCGATCCGCGCATCGATCAACCCGCCGATGCACTGACGGCGCGGCTTGATCTCGGGCTGAAGATCCACGCGGCACTCGATAAGCTCAATCGCGCGACCAACGAGGCGATCGCGGCGCGCGAGCAACTGCGTGAGGCGGTGAGAAGCGGCAACCTCAGCGCAGCCAAAGCGCAACCGGCGTTCGCGCAACTCGATCGCGCGATCGGCAACGTGGTGCAGCTCGACATCCATTCGAGCGAAGGCACGCTGCTCCACGAAGCCAAGCTGCGCAGTTACCTTGCGTATCTCGCGGCCGAGGTCGACATGGCGTACGTCAAGCCGA
>DATKPZ010000102.1:0-4508 GCA_035523815.1 Alphaproteobacteria bacterium | reverse complement strand
GGAATGATGCCGATCGTGCCGGTTCGCTCGATCGTGCCCCGGTACTCGATCATGCCGGCGAGAGCGTCGGCCAGCGTATTCTGGCCGTTGCCTTCGACGCCGGCAATACCGACGATCTCGCCGCAGCGCACGTCGAGATAGAAGCCGTTGAGCGCGGTCGCCCCGCTCCCTGCGCGCAGGTCTTTCACGTGCAGGCACGGTTTCATCTCGGTCGGGGCGCGCTGCGCAACCGCGGGAAGTTCGCCGCCGACCATCGCTCGCGCGATCGCATCGACGCTCGTTTCGCCGATCAACGTGCGTTCGACCACCTTTCCGTGGCGCATCACGGTGACTCGCGTCGCATACGAGGCGACTTCTTGCAGTTTATGGGTAACGATCATGATGGCGGTACCGCGCGCGGCCAATCGTACGATCGTCGCGAAGAAGCTTGCGATCTCGGTCGGGGCCAGCGCGGCCGTCGGCTCATCGAGCAGCAAAACCGCGGGCTCGCGGTCGAGTTCGCGAAGCAATTCGACGCGTTGCTGCACGCCGATCGGCAGCGTCTCCACGAACGCATCCGGGTCGATTTCCAGCCCGTTGCTCTGCGCTATCGCAAGAACCCGCGCATGTGCGCCGGTTTCGTCGATACGCCAGCCGCGGTGCGGCTCGCGTCCGAGCAACACGTTTTGCCACACGCGCAGGCGTCCTATCAATTCGAAATGCTGGTGAACGAGGCCGACCGTTCCGCCCGCGCTCACGGTTCCTTCGTCGGGCTGCAGTTCGCCGAAGGCGATGGCGGAGAGCGTGGATTTGCCCGCGCCGTTCTCGCCGACGAGCGCATGAATCTCTCCGGGATAGAGCTCCAGGTCGACACCGTCAACGGCGATCACGCCCGGGAAGGCCTTACGAATGCCGCGCAGCGTGAGAACGGGGTCGTGCGCCATGCTCAAAGCGCCACCGGTTTGAACGCGGCGAGCGCCTCGCGCGTATCCGGCGGCGTAATCTTGCCGCTCACGATCGCTTCTTCGATCGTGTGTAAGCGAGCGAGATTCGCGGGCCCTATCACGGCCTTGGTGTATCGGAAGTCGGTCAGACCGATGGCGCCGTCTTTGAGGCCGAAGACGACGTGCCCGTGCATCGGTTTTCCGTCATGCAGCGCCTGCGCCACGTCGAAGACCGCGACGTCGACCTTCTTGACCATCGAAGTAAGAACTTTTCCGGGCACGAGTCCGTCTTGATCCGAGTCGACGCCGATCATGTAGCAGCCCTCGCGCGTTTTGACCGCATCGGCAGTTCCCAGCCCCACCTTGCCGGCGGCGGTGTAAATGATGTCGGCGCCCCCGTCGAAGAGCACGTCGGAAAGTTCTTGGCCTGCAGCTACGTCATCGAAGCTGCCCGCATACTTCACATCGACCCGGATCGTGGGGTCGACTTCACGCGCACCTGCGATATATCCGGCTTCGAACTTGCGAATGAGCGGAATGTCTTGGCCGCCGAGGAACGCGATATGGTGCGTCTTGCTGACCATCGCGGCGAGCGCGCCCGCGAGAAATGATCCGTCCTGTTCGCGAAAGGTGATGGAAACGACGTTGGGGTCGTCGACCACTGCGTCGATGATCGCGTACTGCTGCGTCGGGTTTTGCTTGGCGACCGAATCCAGATCGAGTCCCATCAAAAAGCCGATGGCATAGATCATGTCATAGTGCAGGTTGGTGAGTGCGATCAGATTCGGTTGGTAGTCCGCCGCGGAACGCGATTGCAGGACTTGCACGTAGGCGCCGAGTTGCGCTTTTGCGCGGATGAGGCCACGGTACGCCGAGTCGTTGAACGAGCGGTCGCCCAATCCGCCGACGTCGGTCACCATGCCGAGCGTCGTTTGCCCGGGTGCCGGCCCGCGGTGATGCCCGCAGCCGGCAAAAGCGAACGCGCATACCGCCACTAGGAGCGCGGCGACGGCCGAGTGCCTCATCGACGCTGAACTACGACTCCGGGAAGCGCAAGCCTTCGTACCGAAGCGGTGCGTCATGCAGGTTCGGGATTTACGGCGTGAATCGCCGCGGCGCTGGAACGAGGAACTCGACGGCGTCGCGTGGCTTCCGCGTTTGATCGACAAAGCGCGCTCGGCGCTGCGCGGCACGCTTGGCACGTATCTCTACGGTCAGTCGCCCGTGGATCGCGACGTTCTCCACGTGCTGGGCATCGGCCATCGCGCCTTTGCCGAGATCGTTGCAGCTGCTTGCGACGACCGTGCCGTCGTCGCCGCGCTGCTTGCACGCGATCCCGGCTGCATCGAGCGCGGGCGGGCGTGGACGCGCAACTGCCGCCGAATCTACGGCTCGTTCTTCTACACGCTCGACGTAGACGACGGCTACGCGCCGGGAATGGGATTTCTCAAACCGTTTGCCAACGGGCTCTCGGCCGGCATCACCTGGCTGATGAAACGCATCTATCCCAAGCGACCGACCGAAGGGATCACGACAAAATGGTAACCCAGGAGAATCACAGCCGCACCGCGCGCGTCGACGTCATCGGCGTCCCGATGGATCTGGGTGCGAGCCGGCGCGGAGTCGACATGGGTCCTTCGGCGATACGCTATGCAAAATTATACGAGCGCCTGTGCGAACTCGAGATTCCCGAAGTGCTGGATCACGGAAATCTGCCCGTGCCGATTCGCGAAGGACTCGATGCGCTGGATGCGTCCGCGAAGTATCTTTCGGTTATCGAACGGGTCTGCGAAGAGCTGGCGCGCTTCGTCGAAGAAAGCGTGCAAAGCGGAGGGTTGCCGATCGTGCTCGGCGGCGATCATTCGATTGCGATGGGTACGCTTGCGGGCCTCACGCGCGCGCGCTCGGCGCCACCGGGTCTGGTCTGGGTCGACGCTCACTCCGATATCAACAATCCCGAAAGCTCGCCAAGCGGTAACGTGCACGGGATGCCGCTCTGGTTCGCGCTAAAGAACGGCTACGCGCGCCCGGACACCACGGTGCAAATCGGCCTGCGAGACGTTGACGAAGTCGAGAAACGACTGCTGCGCGAATCGGGCGTGCGCGCCTTTTCGATGACGGACATCGACAAGCTCGGCGTAACCAACGTCATGCAGCAAGCACTTGCAATTGCCGGCTCGGGATCCCGCCCGATTCACGTATCCTTCGATATGGATGCGATCGATCCGAGCGAAGCTCCCGGGACTGGAACGCCGGTCAAAGGCGGGTTGAGCTTTCGCGAGGCGCATCTCGCGATGGAGATGCTCTACGAATCGGGCCAATTGCAATCGATCGAAATGGTCGAGATCAATCCAATCCTCGATACGCGCAACCAGACCGCCGCGCTCGCCGTCGGTCTGATCTGCTCGGCCCTGGGAAAATCGATTCTCTAACGACGCTTCGCGTGCTCTCGCTGGCGGGAGAGCCTAGCCGGCCGGGAGGCATGAGGCGCGTCGCGGAGGTGGTGGCCTCACGCGATCCCCACGTTTTTTGCGCCCACAACATCGACGAGGGCGACGCGCTTGCGCTGGCGACGCGATTCGATTGCGGATATGCATATCGCGGTCGCCAAGCATCCTTTTGGAAGGCGAGCTTTGTGGCGCGCGAAGTGCTCGACCGCTACCTGCCGGCCGTGCCGCTGCGCCCCTTCGACCGGCGGGGACTCTTGCAGGTTGACGGCAGCGTTGCCGGCGCGCATCTTGCGATCGTCGCGACGCAGTTTTCAACCGAGCGAGCGGCGCGCGTTCGCGAGACGCGTTTCGCACGCACGGTGCTGCGCACGATCGAGGGCCCGGCGCTGCTCTTCGTGAGCGGCGTTGCGCGCGGCACGATCAGCTTTCGCGACCTGCGCTTCGAGACGATTGCCGCCGAAGCGGGGACGCTCGTCGCCGCGCGCGGCGTCGCGGCCGATGCCGCGATCGTTACAGTGTAATCGTCGCCTGGCCTTCACACGTCATGCCGCCGCCGCACACGGCCGGATCCCACGAGGCAGACGCGAGCAGCGTGCGTATTTGTTGCTCGAGGTCCGCGTCGAGCGGCGGCTGGAAGGCGATGCTTTTGGTGTGACCGGCGCTGTCGACCGTGATCGTGAGCCGGACGTGAACGCCGAGCGCGAGCAGCGATTTCCGCACCGACGGGTCGAGCACGGGACTATCGTTCACACCGAGCGGCATGTAGCCGCCGATCGGTTGGCGGCCGGCGCTCTCGCCTTGCGCGACGACCGGCGTCGCGGTTGGCGCGACGGCCGTGGCAAGCGGCTGCGTCGTTGCGCCGCCGGCTCGTATCGCAGAGGCGACGATCGGCGCAACCGGATGCTGACCCCGCGGATGCGCGCGGACCCGGCCGATCGGGCGCAAGGTCCGGGCGGCCGCGTGCGCATGCGATATTTGGGCGATCGCGGCGCGCGCCGGTGCGACGGCTAGGTGCTGCGGGCGCGGGACCGGCGTCTGAATGTGCATCGGCTGCGTGCGCACGAACGAAAGGAGCTCCACGCTCTGTGCGCCTTCGAGATGTGCAAAGGGCGGTATCAGCAGGACGAGCATGAGA
>DATKPZ010000101.1:0-4542 GCA_035523815.1 Alphaproteobacteria bacterium | reverse complement strand
GGAGCGCGCACGCTCTGCGGGCGCAAGCGCGGATCGAGCTTGACGAGCGCGCCCGCCAAGTCTTCGGCGAGCCCCGAAAGCATTTGCGTTTCCTCTTTGTCGTACTCACTGTGGTCGGCATCGACCGAGAGAAACCCGATGAGCTCGCCCGCGGCGGTCATTGGGAACGCGTGCGTCCCCAGCGCCAGCGACTTCAGCAGCGGCGGTTTGGCCGGTGCGCCGCTCGATCGCAATCGAACCAGGAGCGGATCGTTCGCCGTCAGATCCACCGCCGGCACGTCGTATGACGACGCGGCGGCCGAAAAACCGTCGCGTCGCACGTAGACCGCGCTCGCGCAGGCCTCTAAATGATGGTCGACGGCCTCGATCACGCGCCGCAAGAGTTGGCTTGGATCGCTAAAAGACGTGAGCTCTCGGCGGAATTTGGCCAATGCCGCGAGTGCATGGTGTTTGCGCCGATGAAATGCGGCCTCGATTGCGGCTTCGACGCGTTGATGAATGGGTCGAAAGACCAGCGTGCCGGCGAGTACGATGCAAATCTCGATCGCGGTGCTCGCCGCCCTCGACCGGTCGGCGACCAGCTTTTCGGTCGCCCATTCGGCGAGCGCGAGAACCAACACGATCGCCGTGGTGATGGCCGTGTACGCATAAAGGTGTGCGCGACGGCGAAGTCCCGGGCCGGCTTTGAGCACCCGTCGAGCCTTAGGCGTGTTGGGCGGCGTTCCTGTACTGCGCGTGGAATGGAGGCTCCATGAAGAGTTCCACGCCCAAAAGCCTAAGCTGGCGCGATATTCTCGATGCGCTGCGCGCCAGCGCGGCGGATTCGGTGGTCATTCGCGACGGCCGCGAGACCGCGCCGGCCGGGATCGTTCGGACTCGCCGTTCGGCGAAGGGCACGGAGCTCTGCCTCTTTACGAGTGACAAACCCGCGTCGCGCCAAGCCCTCATCGAGCAACTGGTGACGCTCTCCGCATTGAGCGGACGGCGCTTCATGGCATCGGCGCGCGCGCAAATCGCCAATTCGGCGCTTCTCGTCGAATCGGTCGCGGATGAAGACGTTGGCGGAATCAGCGCGGCGGTCGTGCGCACGCGCCGTCCGAAACTCGGCTTCAACCAAAGTCAGCAGATCGGCAGCAGCACGACGCTTCGCAGCAAGCGAATCAAAACCGGGTAGCCTCCATGCAGCCCCTCGCCTTGCTCCTTCTCGGCGTCGTCAACCTGTGGCATCCCGTCGATCCGCAGAACGCGCTCGTTATCGATACGACCAAGGGTCGTTTGATCGTGCAACTCGAACCGCGGCTTGCGCCGAACGCCGTCGCGCGAGTGAAACGCTTAGCGCGTATGCACGTGTACGACGGGTTACTCATGTGGCGCGTCGTCGATCGGCCGGGTTTCAATTTCGTGCAGACCGGCGATCCGCACAATCACGACGGCGATCGCTCCGCATTGCCGGATCTGACGGCGGAGTTCTCCGCAAAGGTACCGTCATCGCAGATTCGTTTCGTGCGATATGGCCGCGCGCCCGAAGGATTTCTCGGCAGCATTCCCGTCGGCGCATCCGCCGTCACCGGGACGGTCGTAGCCTGGGGCGCGTATTGTGACGGCGCGATGGGGATGGGACGCGAGCGCGGGGTGGATACCGCCAATGCCGAGATTTTCTTTATGCGTGGAACCACGCGCTATTTCGATCATGACTACACGGTCGTTGGCCGCATCCTCGAGGGACTCGACGTCATTCGCGCGGCAGCCGTGGGCGTACCGCCGGCGCATCCGGACCGGATGGTGCGTGTCCGCGTGCTCGCCGATCTGCCCGCGTCGCAGCGCCCGAGCGTCGAGGTTCTGGATACGCGTTCGCCGCTCTTCGATCAACTCGTCGCTCGCGCGCGCCGGGTGCACGGCGCCGATTTCTCGGTGTGCGACCTCGCGGACCTGGTGCGTCCTTAGGGCTCCTCGTCCGCCGGCTCGGGCAGGTCTTTGATGCTCAGGCCCAGCGAGCGGTGGTAGGTTTCATTCGTTAGGAGCGCGGCTTCGATGTCGTCGCGAACGCCTTCCTCGCGCAGCAGCCGTTGAATGCGCTCGCGGCTCGTGCGCAACTCGCGCGCGTATCCTTCGAGCACCTCGCCGGGTACGTCGGGCGCGTCGAGCGGACGGCTCACCCACGCCTCCATCGCCTCGTACGCGGCTTCGCCTTGCTCCTGCGCGTCGCGCAGCTCGTCTCGATAGCTCATTCATCGTTAGAGTCGACGCCGGGTGATCCGTTTCCCGGAGCACGCCAGCGTTTGCGGCGGCCTGGGTGGTCCGCTCGTGTAGACGCCGTCGAAGCAGGTGAAGCTCTCGTCGAACGTCACGCATAATTCGCCGTTGCTGACGCCGTCCCGAAGCGTCGCGGTAAGCACCTGCCCGCGCAGAGCGCCGGTGAGATACCCGCGGCGCCCGAAGTGGCCGATCACGTTTTCGCCGCGCACGATAAGCCGCATGAGTCCCGTGCCCAAGAACTCGCGCATCTCTGGATTCAAACGGTATGCGGCCGTCGCATGCGCCACTATCGTGTCACCCCCAGCCCTGCTCTGAGAGCGTGTGGCCTTTCGGCCCTCCGTCGATATCCCGCGGTTGCCGCGTGCAAAAAACTTTTGTTGTCTAGGACGGCAGCCGCCATAACGGGAGTGTTTGGCGCAAAATCTGGAGTACATGATCTACGCAGGAAGCCACTACCAGGCCGGAGACCTCGACCGCCTCTACGTCGGGTCAGGAGAATGGCTGCAGCTCACGCCCGGAATTTTTGAGTGCCGCGCGGTCCGCGTGACCAAAGCCGCGATGCGGATCACTGACCTTCACGTCAACTGCGGCGTGCAGGTGCGCAACGTCGTCGAACCATGGCGACTCCTGATCCTGCTCGTGCGGCCCGAGGCCGGATGTACCGTGCTGAGCGGCGGGAAAAGGTATTCCGACGGTTGCTGCCTAGTCGTCTCGGGCGAAGAACTCTCGGTCAACATCCTCGGCGCGGCCTCGATGCTTTGGTACGACATCGACCGGCGCGCGCTCGGCGGCAGCGATCGTGCCGGCGGCTTCGCTTCCGCGAAAGGCATGCTCGCCCCCAGCGCCCTCGAGTGGTGGACGCTTGCGAGCTATGCGACCGATGCGTTGGGGGCGGGACGCTCGAGTGAAGACGGTATGGACGCGGGGAGCTCCGGCGCGATCGACCGCGACATCGAACGCATCGCGCGCTCGATGTTGCATCGCGCGCGAGGACGCGTCGAAAGTCAATCCGACCTCAACCGCGAGAAACTCGTGCGAACCGCGCTCGAGCTCATGTGGTCGAGCATCGAGGAGCCGCGTACGCTTCGAGAGATCTGCAGCGCCGCAAAGTGCAGCGTTCGTACGCTGATCTACGTGTTCAACGCGACGTTCGGAATGAGCCCGATGCGGTACTTCAAGATCCAGCGACTGAACTTTGCGCACCGCCGGCTGCAGCGCGCCGAGTCGGGGGCGCGAATCTTCGACGTTGCGGCCGATTGCGGGTTCTGGCATCTGGGCCATTTCGGGGTCGACTATAAGGCGTTTTTTGGAACGACGCCGAGGATGACGCCGTGCCGGCGCACCGCTACGATGTTCCAACCCCAAAACGCTGAGGACGACCTCCTCTTAGGAAGTATCGCATGAGCCGCTCAATAATGAGTGCCATAGTTTTTTCAGTCCTGTTGTGGCCGATCGGCGCGTTCGCGCAAAGCTCCGACGTCGTCGCGCAAGCGACACCGACGCCTCCGCCGCAGAACGCGTTCGACAACAAGTGGCATGCCTCGATCACGCCGTATTTGTGGGCTCCGGGGATCTCCGGGACGCTCGTGTTTCGCCATCCGCTGCTCCCCGCCGCCATCGTCGGCGCCGACAAGGAGGCGTCGATCAACGTCAGCACCGGGCCCTCGAACTATCTCTCGTTCATCGACTCGGGCGCACTGGTGGCGGGGGAAGTGCGTAAGAACGCCTTTGACATCGCCGCCGACGTGATCTTCCTCAATTTCTCAAACAATGGCACGGCGAACGTGACCATCACCGGCCCCGGTGGAAAGGTGGAAGTTCCCCTCACGGCCGACGTGGGCTGGCATCTGAACCAGACGATGTGGGAACTGGAACCGGGTTTGATGTTTGCGCACGGCGATGACGGCGATGCGATTGTCTTTACCGGTGTGCGCTCGGTCAGCCTAAAGGCGTCCGCGAGTTGGAGCTTTAGCGGCCCGATCGATTTGATTCCGCTCACCGGCTCGGATTCCGAATCGGTCACGGTGACCGACGTCCTGGGCGGCATTCGCGGGCGGGTCAACATTGGTCCGCGCTGGTTCGTCCCACTGTATCAGGATATCGGGTTCGGCAGCCAAACCACGACGACGCAGTTTTACGGCGGAATTGGATACGCCGAGCACTGGGGAAATCTGCTGCTGTTCTACCGTCAGCTGTACTTCGATCAGCCCGGCGCGAACGCGCGCGCTCGCGGCCTCGAACTCAACGGCATGACGCTCGGCGCAACGATAAATCTCTGAAAGGTGA
>DATKPZ010000100.1:0-6502 GCA_035523815.1 Alphaproteobacteria bacterium | reverse complement strand
GAACACGGCGTGGTCCTTTGCGTTTATCGTTCCGGGCGCGAACACGCCGGCGAACGTGACGGCGAGCATCGCCAACAAACGCGAGTACGACGTCATGCTCACGCAGCAATTCGGGAAACTGCAGCTCGAGCCGTACCTGCTCGACATCGAGTCGCCTGCCTCGGCCGCGCTCGCTTACACGAGGAGCGAGAGCGCGCTAGGCGCCGTCGTTCTTGCGAACTACGCGTTCAATGCCGTGTATTCGATCGGCGGCCGATTCGAATCATTTGCCGACCACAGCGCGGCGTCGGATACCTCGCTCAACGCAGACCTGGTCGGGTATGGGCCGGGCAGCCACGCCACGACCTGGACGATCACGCCGCAATATCACCCCGGACCGTTCTTTGCACGGGCCGAGTATTCGCTCGTCGCGGGATCGTTCAGCCAATCTCGTTATATCGCCGAAATCGGAGCTCAATTCTGATGTTGGAAGTCGCCATCGTCGTTCTTTCCGTCGTTTGCTTCATCGTATTGGATCGCTACGTCGTCGGTTGCGATAAGGTCTAGCTTCATGCAATTCGATGATATCCTCGGCCTCGTGTTGACCCTTGCCGGCCTCGCCTACTGCACGTATGCGATGCTTCGCCCAGAGAAGTTTTAGGAGCAGATATGACCGCCATCGGTTGGCTGCAAATCGCCGTGCTCTTCGCGCTGGTCCTCGTCTGCGTCAAGCCGCTCGGCTTGTTCATGGCCAAGGTGTTTGCCGGTGAGCGCACCTTTCTCACCCCGGTTTTCGGCCCGGTCGAGAACGCCATCTATCGCCTCTGCCGCATCGATCCGAGCGCGGAGATGACGTGGTACACGTATCTCTTCGCGGTGCTCGCGTTCACGTTCGTCGGTTTTGCCTACCTCTACGCGTTGCTGCGCACCCAGCAGTGGCTGCCGCTCAACCCGCAAGGCTTCGGCCCGGTGGCTCCGGATCTGGCCTTCAATACGGCGATCAGCTTCGTCACCAACACCAACTGGCAGTTCTACTCGGGTGAGAGCACGCTCAGCTACCTCTCGCAGATGTCGGGCCTCGCATGGCATAACTTCGTTTCCGCCGGCCTTGGCATTGCCGTCGCGATCGCGTTCATTCGCGGCCTCGCGCGCACGAGCACGAAGACGCTCGGAAATTTCTGGGCCGATTTGACGCGCGCGTGTCTGTACGTGATGCTGCCGATTTCGATCCTGGCTGGGCTGGTGCTCGTCTACACCGGCGTTCCGCAGAATTTTCACCCGTACCAGAACGTCGTTTCGCTGGAGGGGTTCAAACAGCAGATCACGGGCGGTCCGATGGCTTCGCAGGAAGCGATCAAAGAGCTCGGCACGAACGGCGGCGGCTTCGTCGGCCAGAACTCCTCTTCACCCAACGAGAATCCGAACCCATTCAGCGATTTCTTCGAGATGTGGCTCTTTCTGATCGTCGCCGCCGCGCTGACCTACACGTTCGGCCGCATGGTGAACGACCAGCGTCAGGGCTGGGCGCTCTTCGTCGCGATGTCGATCATGTGGATTGGCGGCGTGGCGGTCGCGTATTGGGCCGAAGCCGCGGGCAACCCGTTGATTCACCAGCTTGGCGTCTTGGGCGGTAACATGGAGGGCAAGGAGGTTCGCTTCGGCGTCGTGGCCTCGGCGCTCTGGGCGGTCTCGACGACCGCGACGTCGTGCGGCGCGGTCAACGCTATGCACGATTCGTTCACCGCGCTCGGCGGACTCGTTCCGATGGTTAACATGCAGCTGGGAGAGATCATCTTCGGCGGCGTCGGAAGCGGCATCTACGGCAAGCTCGTCTTCGTGGTGCTTACCGTGTTCATCGCGGGGCTGATGGTTGGCCGCACGCCGGAGTATCTCGGGAAGAAAATCGAGCGCAAGGAAGTCCAACTCGCGATTCTCTTCATCATCGTGACGCCGGTGCTCGTGCTGGTCCCGACGGCAATCGCGGCGATCACCCCTGCGGGCCTCGCCACGCTGAGCAACGCCGGGCCGCACGGCTTCTCAGAAATCCTCTACGCCTTCTCCTCGGCGAACGGGAACAACGGGAGCGCTTTTGCGGGCCTCGGTTCCAATCTATTCTACAACGTCGCGATGGGCGTCGATATGCTCTTCTCACGTTACGCCGAGATCGTTCCGCTGCTCGCGCTCGCCGGGATCCTCGCGGGGAAACGCGCGGTGGCGGAGTCGGCCGGCACCTTCACGACCTACTCGCCGATCTTCGTCGCGCTATTGATCGGCACGATCTTCATCGTCGGCGCGCTGGTCTTTTTCCCGGCCGATGCGCTGGGACCGATCGTCGAGCACTTACTAAACCTCCAAGGAAAAACGTTCTAAATGATCTCGCAAAGACGGATCGAGCGTCGTCCGAAATCGCGCTCGCTGTTCGACACAGAGATACTCGGCCGAGCCATCGTGGATTCGTTCAAAAAGCTGGACCCGCGCTGGCAGATTCGCAATCCGGTCATGTTCGTTTGCGAGATCAGTGCGCTCGTGACGCTGATCTTCTTTGCGCGTGACGTGAGTCGTCATGGTCCCGCCGGATTCGATTTTGCAATAACGATATGGCTCTGGTTCACGGTCCTTTTCGCGAATTTCGCCGAGGCGGTCGCCGAAGGACGGGGCAAAGCGCAGGCCGACGCCCTGCGTAAGACGCGCACGGAAACGCTCGCGAATCTCGTGGTAGGCGACGGCGTCGAAACGGTACCCTCGACGAATCTGCGCAAAGGCGACGTCGTTCGCGTGGCCGCGGGAGAGGTCATCCCCGGCGACGGTGATGTGGTTCACGGAGCGGCGATGGTCGACGAGTCGGCGATCACCGGTGAATCAGCGCCGGTCGTCCGCGAGGCCGGCGGCGACCGTAGCGCCGTAACCGGCGGCACGCGAGTGATTTCAGACCAGATCGACATTCGCGTCACGGCGAACCCGGGCGAGACCTTTCTCGATCGCATGATCGGCTTGGTCGAAGGCGCATCGCGTCAAAAGACGCCGAACGAAATCGCGCTCTCGATCCTGCTGGCCGGTTTGACGATCATCTTTTTGATCGCGGTCGCGACGCTGTCGCCGTTCGCCATGTACGCCGGCCAGCATCTCTCGGTTGTGGTGCTGATCGCGTTGCTCGTATGTCTGATTCCTACGACGATCGGCGGTTTGCTCTCGGCCATCGGGATCGCGGGGATGGACCGCGTCATGCAGCGCAACGTGCTCGCGATGAGCGGTCGCGCGGTCGAGGCTGCGGGTGACGTCGATACGCTGCTGCTGGATAAGACCGGGACGATTACGCTCGGCAACCGCCAGGCAACCGACGTGATCAGCGCCGAGGGCATTCTTCCTCTCGACGCGATGCGCACCGCGTATCTCACCTCGCTGCCGGATGAGACGCCCGAAGGGCGCTCGATCGTGACGCTCGCGCAAGCGAGCGGTGTGACCGACGCCGAGCCGGCTGGGGCGACCTTCGTGCCGTTCAGCGCGTATACGCGCATGAGCGGCGTCGATCTGCCCGACGGGACGAAACTGCGCAAAGGTGCGCCGGATGCGGTGACCGCGTGGGTTCGCGATCAGGGCGGCGTGCCGGCGACCGGACTCGCTGCGGACGTCGAGCGCATCGCTCGTGCCGGCGGTACGCCGCTGCTGGTTGCCCGCGACGCGGAGATTCTCGGCGTGATCCAACTCAAAGATATTCTCAAACCGAACATGCGCGTACGTTTCGATCGGCTGCGCGCGATGGGGATCCGCACGGTGATGATCACGGGCGATAACCCGCTAACCGCCGCCGCGATCGCGGGTGAGTCCGGCGTTGACGATTTTCTCGCCGAAGCTACGCCCGAAACGAAGATGGATCTGATCAAGCGCGAGCAGAACTCGGGGCGTCTGGTCGCCATGACTGGCGATGGAACCAACGACGCGCCGGCGTTGGCGCAAGCCGACGTTGGCGTAGCGATGAACTCGGGGACGCAAGCCGCCAAGGAAGCCGCAAACATGGTCGACTTGGATTCGGATCCGACCAAGCTGATCGAAGTCGTGGAGATCGGCAAACAGCTCCTGATGACGCGCGGCGCGCTGACTACGTTCTCGATCGCCAATGACGTAGCCAAGTACTTCGCGATTCTTCCGGCCATGTTCGCGACCGCGTATCCGGCGATGAACGCCCTCAACATCATGCGACTCTCCACCTCGCAGAGCGCGATCCTCTCCGCCGTGATCTTCAACGCGCTGATTATCATGGCGCTCATCCCGCTTGCGCTGCGCGGCGTCGCCTACCGGCCGATCGGAGCCAATGCGGTGCTGCGCACCAATGTGTTGGTCTACGGTGTGGGCGGGATCATCGTACCCTTCATCGGCATCAAGCTCATCGACATGCTCCTCGCCGCGCTCCACCTGACTTGAGGCACCAATCATGACAAAGACACAAACGATCGCAGACAACACGCTCAAGCACCTGGGCACCTCGGTCGTGTATACCGTCGTCACCGTGCTCGCCTTCGGTCTCATCTATCCGCTCTTGATGACCGGCATTGCGCAGTTGCTGTTTCCGTATCAAGCCAACGCCTCGATCGTCTACGTGAACGGCAAGCCCGTCGGTTCGGCGATCATCGGCCAACTGTGGACCAAGCCGCAATACTTTCACGGCCGCCCCTCGGCGGCGGGCAAAGGCTACGATCCGACCTCGACGGGTGCGACCAATCTCGGACCTACGTCAAAGAAGTTGATCGATTCGACCAAAGCGACGATCGCGGCGCTCAAGAAAGAGAACCCGGACGCGACCGTTCCGGTCCCGATGGATCTCGTGACCTCGAGCGGAAGCGGCATCGATCCGGACATCAGCCCCGAGGGCGCATATTACCAAGCGCCGCGCGTAGCCAAGGCGCGCAACCTTCCGGTTGCGACCGTGAACGCGCTGATCGCGCGATCGATCCAGCCGCGCACCTTCGGCTTCCTGGGGGAACCGCGCGTGAACGTTCTACAACTGAACATCGCTCTCGATAACCTGCGCTAGGCGTCGTCGTCGGGGTCGGCGGTGGTGGCGGCCCTGGGCCTTGCGAGGACGAGCAACTCGCGCGCCCCGCTGTCGAACAGGCGCCGCGCGAAAGAATTACGTGCCGGCCAACGCGGCTTGCGATGCGTTCCGCCAACCGCGATCTCCGTTTGCGAGCGCGAGCGCGCGATTTCGAGCAGCCGTTTCGCAGCATCGTCCGCGCCGCGCTCGTCGATCCAATCGACGTTGAGTACGCGAGCGCCGCGCTCGAACTCCGCAAGCACCGCTTCATCGACACGGTCGCGTTTCTCCGAGATGTGCGCAACCGCGAAATCCACCTCGAGACGCGCAGCCATACGAGAGGCCTTGCGGAGCAACAAGAGGTCCTCGTTCCGCGCAACGATCGACAATAAAATTCGGCCGAACGGCGCGGCGATACGTTCGCGCGTCTCGGCGCGCAAGACTTCGCGAATTGCGAGTTCGCGCAATGCCGCAAGATTTTCGGTACGGAAGAAGTTTGCCAGGGCCGGCTCGACGCGCTCGCGCGGATAGATCTTTCCCGCACGCAGGCGTTCGCGCAGGGTTTCGGGCGAGACGTCGATGAGGATCACCTCATCGGCGAGCGGGAGGATGCCGTCGGGCAGTGTCTCGCGCACGATCGTGCCGGTCAAGCGGTAGACCGCATCGCTGAGCGCTTCGAGGTGCTGAATGTTCAGCGTGGTGATCACGTCGATGCCGGCGCGCAAAAAAGCCAGAACGTCGAGAAAACGTTTGGGCGCGAGCGAGCCCGGCGCGTTGGTGTGCGCGAGTTCGTCGACGAGCACCACGCGGGGCTTGCGCGCGAGAATCGCTTCGCGATCCATCTCCGTGTAGGTGATCCCCTCCGCCTGCACGGTCTTGCGGGGAACGATCGGCAGATCGTCGACCATCGCTTCGGTTTCGGCGCGGCGGTGCGTTTCGACGAGCCCGATCACGACGTCTATTCCTTCGCCGCGCAATTGCTGTCCGCGATCGAGCATGGCGTACGTCTTGCCCGCACCGGCGGCCGCGCCCAAATAGACCGTCAGCTTGCCGTATCCGACGCCCATGCGATCGCCGAGCGTACCGGAGAGCGGTGTCGTGAAGGTCGTGCGTTCGATGTAAGACTGCTCGGCATCGAGCATGGCGATATCTCGCTCGACCGGGTGGTTGATCAGGCGTGCGGCCAGATCGCCGCGCGGAAGGATGAGCAGCGACGCTCGCAGAGCATCGAAGTCGATGCGCTCGGGCTCTTGTGGCGGCAACACTTCCGCGTTGAACTCGGACGCGATACGCGCGAGAGTTGCCTGGTCGCATGCCGGATCGGGAAGGACCGTCAATGCTAGATCGAGCGCAGCCGCCAGCGGCGCGCCGCGTCGCACGAATCCCGCACCGTCGATGCCGTCCGGAAGAATCGTTACCGCACTCGACGCGGTCGCCGCGGAAACCGTGGGAATGGTGAGCTGATCGATCGTGCGCAGCAACAGTTCGCGAAGC
>DATKPZ010000099.1:0-11021 GCA_035523815.1 Alphaproteobacteria bacterium | reverse complement strand
GGCGGTCGGCGAGGACGGCGCGTGCGTCGCGGTCGAGGCGCTCGGCGCGCCGGATTGGAGCGCAGGCGTGCTCGATCCTCTGGTCGATAAGGTCGTGCGGCAGCGCGTCCGGATCGTCGACGAGAACGAGCCGCGCGCGATTGCGTACGCCGGCCGCTTCGCAGAGGCGACGTACGTGCTCGAGGTGCGCCCGCGTCCGGGGCGCTCGCTGCGCAGCACCGATCTATTCGTGTTCGATCTCATCGCCGAATATTTCGCGGTTGCGGTGCGCAACGTCTCGCTTTACAACGAGGTGGAGGAGCGCCGGAGCGCGGTGCTCGAGCTGAATCAAACCAAGAGCGATCTCATCACCATGCTCGCGCATGACTTTCGTGGGCCGTTGACGTCGATCGTCGGCTTTGCCGATCTCACGAGTGAGGTCGGCGAAGTGACCGACGAGCAGCGCGATTTCCTCGAAACGATCAAAGGGTCGGCCATGCAGCTTTCCGAGCTCGCGACCGACACGCTCACGCTTTCGCGTCTCGAGCGCAACGAGGTAACCCTGCAACTCGCTGAAACCGATTTGAGCGACCTAATCGGAACGATCGTCGCGCAGCAGAAGGATCGGCGCACCGTCGAGCTGGCGGTCGAGGGAGACGCGCACGTTACCGGCGACGAAGACCGTCTGCGTCAAGTGTTCAGCAACCTGATCGACAATGCCATCAAGTATACGCCGGAAGGCCCCGATCCGGTCGTAAGCGTGACCGGCGGCGAAGACGCGGTCACGATCGTCGTGCGCGACTTCGGCATCGGCATTCCCGCCGGGGAACTCTCGCGAGTGTTCGATCGCTTCTCGCGCGCGTCGAACGCGCGCAAGATGCGCATCTCCGGGACCGGTTTCGGACTGTATCTGACCAAGCAACTCGTGCAGTTGCACGGGGGAACGATCGCGGTGGAAAGCGAGGAGGGACGCGGGAGCACGTTCACCGTCGTGTTGCCTCGGCGCGTCGACCGCCGCTACGCACCGCGCACCGTGCTGCTGCTCGATCAGGAACGCGACCGCTCGTTCCTCGCCTATGGGCTGCAGGAGGCCGGATATCGCGTTTTGGTGGCGACGAGCATCGACGAGGCGCTCGCGATCGCCGACTCTCAACCCTTCGACGTCGTGGTGCTCTCTACGCCCGAAGCGCTTTCGAACCAGGCCGCCGTGCAGTTCCGGGCCTTTAGTCGCGAACGAAACATTCCGCTGATCGCTATCGGGGTAAGTTCGCCGCGTCTCGGCGCAGCGACGACGTTGATGCGGCCGGCGGCGATCGGCGACGTCGTCACGGCCGTGGAGCGTTTGGTCAGCTAACGCGCTCGCTCGCGCTGTAGACGTTCGCCCGTTCGCCGCGCACGAAGGCGGCAAGCGTGATATTGAAGGCGCGCGCGAGGTCGACCGCGAGGCTGCTCGGCGCGGAGACGGCACACACGATCGGAATGCGCGAAACTGCGGCCTTTTGCAGTATCTCATAACTGGCCCGGCCGCTAACGAACAGGATCGAGCCTTCCAGCGAACGTCCTTCGAGCAGCGCCCACCCCGCGAGTTTATCGACGGCGTTGTGGCGCCCGACGTCCTCGCGTACCGCCATGGTCGCGCCGTTTGCGGCGAACAACGCCGCAGCGTGCAAACCTCCCGTCGCGGTAAACACGCGCTGAGCTTCACGCATTCGTTCGGGGAGTTCGTAGATCCGCGAGATCGGCACGTGGACCTCGTCACGGATCGGCTCGACGCCGAGGTCGGCGAGCGCCTCGAGGTTCGCTCGCCCGCACACTCCGCACGAGCTATTCATCGTGAAGTGCCGCTCGAAACGCGTTAGGTCGGGAAGGTCGCGGGCCGACAATTCGATATTGACGATATTGTAGCGCTGCTGCGCATCGATGGCCGGATCGACGCAGTAGCTCACCCCGGCGATCTCTTCGCGCGCGCGAATAATGCCCTCGCCGCGAACGAACCCGGCCGCCAGTTCGAAGTCGTTTCCGGGCGTGCGCATGGTGATTGCGAGCGTCTGCGGAACGCCGCCCGCGACGACTCGCAGCTCCAAGGGCTCTTCGGTAACGATGCTGTCGTACACGCGAGTCCCGCGCGATCCGTCGTAGCGTACGATCGAGGCCTCGACGGTGCGGCCCGGGCGAGCGCTCTGCTCGATCCCGTCGTCGATCACGGCGGCTGAACGAAAGCGACGCGCGGATCGCGCGCCGAGGCCTTCCCGGCCTCGATCAGGGAATCGCGGAAAATATATCCGCCGACGAGTGTGAGCACCGACGCGGCGACCGAGCGCACGGCGTCGACCGGTTTGGGCAGAGGCACGACGCTCCCGAGTAAATTGAGGGCGATGGGGGCGAGAATCCCGGCGCCGCGTGTGTAGGTCCGTAGCCGCTTGCCGGTTCGCCCGGTGAAGAACGGCTTGCCGTAGGCGCCCGCATGCTGCTCGAAATGCGCGAGGATTCCGAGCTCGGCGAGGCCCGCAATCATTTCCAAACGCTCGAGCCTACGCACGACGCGATGATTGCCTTCGAGCACGCTCAGCAGCGTCGAAAGCGCGCACGCCGAGCTCAGGCCCGAGCACACCGACGCGGCGGGGATGTGGCGCTTGCCCGAACTCCAAAACGGATTGGCGGTTGCGGAGAGCAGCACGCCCGTGTAGCTGGCCGTGAATGCGCCGAGCAGCGCTTGCAGCGGCGTGAGGAATCCCGGCGCGAGAAAGCGCAGCCAGCGCGGCAGCACGCCGATCACCGCGAGTTCGCGCATGACGTTTGCGCCGGCGGCGCCGGAATACAAGACCAGGCCCCACACGCCGAGCGACATCGGAGACTTGAACTTCACGATACGCAGCATGTTGAGGAACCGCTCGGGCTTCCCGAGATGCGTGATGAGTATGGCGGGGTTCGCCCCGGCAAGGATGAACGAGCTGATGCGCGCCGTCCGTTTGAGCCGGCGTTCGCTTTCGTCGCTCGAATCCGCGAGCAGCTGGATCAGGCCGAGGCCCCCCATCACGCCGCCCAGGAAGAGGTAGGTGACGACGTTCCATTCCCAGTGCGGCGCCTTGAGCATCGGCCGCTCGTAATAGGTCGGCGTCGGTACGGTCTCTTCGCGACCGGGCGGCTCGAGAAGATCACTCATTGAAGATCACTCATTGCGGAAGATCATCCATCCGGCGAAGGCAAGGCCGAACGCGGCGATAGCCGCCGCGGAATACCCGGCCGGCTGCCGAGTCGAGGGAAGGACCGGCTGCGAGGGCAGGTTATAGGTTTCCGGCTTGTCCGTAAGCAGAAAAAAGGCGTTGAGCGGTCCCACTCCGCCGCCGACGTCGTCGGCGCCGTACAACTGCGCGTTCACCCCGCGCCCGGTGAGGGTTTCGACGCGTTTACGCGCCCGTTCGCGAAGCACGTCGACGTCGCCGAATTGAATCGATTCGGTCGGGCACGCTTTCGCGCAGGCCGGCTCGAAGCCGACTTTTTGCCGGTCGTAACACAGCGTGCACTTGCCGGCCACGCCGCCGTTCCCTTGCAGCGCGGTCTGATGCTCTTCGCGGCGGCCTTCGACGAGCGATGCAAGGTTGTAATGCAATCCGTCCGGATCGAATTTTTCGATCAAATCGACGACGCCGAACGGGCACGAGACGACGCAGTAGCCGCAGCCGTTGCAGACGTCGGGCTGAATGAAGACCGAATCGAACTCGTTGCGAATGATCGCTCCGGTCGGGCAAGCCTCCATGCAGCCTGCGTTCGTGCAATGCTTGCACACGTCGCTGCTCATCAGCCAGCGGTCGTGCAAACCGCCTTCGTCGACCGACATCTGCTCGACGAACGCGACGTGCCGCCAGGTCGTCCCCGAAAGTTCCGAGGTGTTGTCGTACGACTCGCCGGTGAACACGAAACCATCGGAAGGCAACTCGTTCCACTGCTTGCACGCGACTTCGCACGCCTTGCATCCGATGCACAGGGTCGTATCAGTAAAGAATCCTGTCCTCATCTTGTCATCCTGAGCGTAACGAACGAAGTGAGTGTAGTCGAAGGACTGTCGCCATTATTTCTTTTCACCCTCCTGGCGGTGCCCGTTCGCGTGCGTGGCCCCGGCCCAGCGGCCTTCCGGTTGTCCCAGCGGATCGCGTTCGCTCGAGGGCACCGGTTCGTCGACCGGACCTTCGTGGTATGCGGCGCGGCGTCCGGGACGAATCGCGCAGGTCAACGTCTTGGATTCGTGGATCGATACGTTCGGATCGAGGGAGATCGGAATGAGCTGGCCGACGGAATCGCCGCGCGCAAAGCCCACCATGCTGCCGTAATTGTAGGGCACGCCGATTTGGTGAATGCGCTTTCCCTTGCCCAGCCGCAGCGGCCGCATGCGGCCGCTCACGAGTGCGCGTGCTTCCATTTCGCCGAGCGTGGTGGAGATCGTCACCCAGTCACCGCTTCGAATCCCTTTCTCGACGGCGAGCTGCGGATCGATTTCGCAAAACGCGGAGGGTTGCAGTTCGGCCAGCCACGGCACGTATCGCGTCATGATGCCGGACATTTCGGTGAGGCGATAGGTCGTGAGCACGTAGGGATAATCCGAGTCGACCGGTTTGTTGTAGCGGTTGTCGTCCCGGTCGTAGCGGCCGAACACCGGGCTGCTCTGCTGCTTGTAAAGTTCGTTTTGCACGACCGATTGCTGAGGTTCGTAGTGCGCGGGAATCGGCGCGTCTTTGAGTGCGCCGCCCGGCACGAAAATCTGCGCCTTGCCTTCGAGCATCATGATGAACGGATCCGCGCCGGAATGGAAGTCCATGCCGGTTGCGCTCGGGTTGGCCGGCGTGTTCGGCGCCTTGGTAGCGGGAAAGTCGGGCACGTCGACGCCGGTCCACTTCTTCGCGGCCTCGTCCCACCACACGTATTTTTTGCGCTCGCTCCAAGGCTTGCCGTCGGGATCGGCCGATGCGCGATTGTAGAGCGTGCGCCGGTTCGCGGGCCACGCAAAGCCCCAGTTCAGCGCGGTATATTCGCCGCCGTTATCACGACTGCGCGCGCGATTCGTCTGCTTGTCCGGACACACGCCGGTGTAAATCCAACCGCCCGAGGCCGTCGACCCGTCGTCTTTGAGATCCGCGAATCCGGCGACTTGCTCGCCGCTCGCCGTATAGTAACCGTTGATCTCTTGCAAGACCTTGAGCGTCGAGGGCTCGCCCCGCTCGCGTTCGTGCGGAACGTCGTGCTCGTAGTTCCAGGTCATGTCGAGAATCGGCCGGTCTTTCGCCTCGGTCGAGTTCGCGTAGAGCGCCTTGAGGCGCGTCGCGAACCAATTGAGGTACCAGGCGTCGCTCTTGGACTCGCCCGCCGGCTCGACGGCCTTGTCGTGCGCCTGCAAGAGGCGGCTGGTTTGGGTCATCGTGCCGTCTTTCTCCAGCACCGTCGCCGCGGGAAGGAAGAAGACTTCGGTTGCGATCTCCGAGGGATTCGCGCCCTCACGGCGCCAGAACGAGACCGTTTCGTTATCGTAGCTGTCGATGTTGACGAACCACTCGAGCCGCTCGAGCGAGGCTTTGACGAGCTCGGCGTTCTGTCCAGATGCGCCCGGATTTTGACCGATGCAAAAGTAGCCTTTGACCGTGCCGTCTTTCATCGCGAAGGTCGTCGGGAGCATCGAATGGTCGCCGATGAGCTGCGGCAGATACTCGAAGCAGTAGTCGTTCGCTTTCGTCGCCGCCTCGCCGTAAAACGCCTTGAGCAGCGAGATCATGTACTTCGGGGTGTTCGACCACCAACCGGTCTTCTTGGTGTTGGTGGCGAGATAGGCTTCCAGCGTTTGCTCGTTGCGGTTGACCGAAGGCATCGGCAAATAGCCGGGAAGCAGGTCGTAGAGCGTCGCGATGTCGGTTGCGCCCTGAATGTCGGCGTGTCCGCGCAACGCCAATATCCCGCCGCCCGGGCGTCCGATGTTGCCGAGCAACAGTTGCAAGATCGCCGCCGTGCGAATGAATTGCACGCCGTTGCTATGCTGCGTCCAGCCGACCGCATAGGCAAACGCGGTGGTGCGCTCGCGCCCGCTATTCTTGGCAAGCAGCTCGGCGATTTTAGAGAATTGCTCGCGCGGCGTGCCGCAGACGCGCTCCACCATGTCGGCAGTGTATCGCGCGTAGTGGCGGCGCAAAAGACTGAGCACGCAGCGTTCGTGCTGCATCGTCGGATCGGTTTTGATGGCGCCCTGGGCGTCGCGCTCCCACGACCACGAGCTGAAGTCGTAGACGAGGTTCTCCGGGTCGAAACCGGAGAAGAGTCCGTCGAGATCCTCGGTGTCTTTAAAGGACTCGCTCACGATGTACGGCGCGTTGGTATAGGCCGCAACGTACTCCTTGAAGTACCGCTCGTTCGTGAGGAGATAGTTGATGATCGCGCCGAGGAAAACGATGTCGGTACCGCTGCGCATCGGGGCATAAATGTCCGCGACCGCCGAGGTGCGCGTGAAGCGGGGGTCGACGTGGATGATCGTCGCGCCGCGTTCCTTGGCTTGCATCACGAAACGAAACGCGACCGGATGCGCCTCGGCAAAGTTCGATCCCTCGATCAGAATGCAATCCGCGTTCACGAGATCGGGAACCCATACCGTCGCGCCGCCGCGACCGAACGAGGTGCCGAGACCCGGCACCGTCGAGGAGTGTCATATTCGGGCTTGGTTTTCGATCGAGACCACGCCGAGCGAGTGCATCAATTTGCCCAGCAGGTAGTTCTCTTCGATGCCGAACGTCGCGCCGCCGAGCGAGGCGATGCCGAGCGTGTGATTGACGCGTTTGCCGTCGCGTTCGCGTACGAACGTTTCGTCGCGCGTCTTCTTGACGAGTTGCGCGATGCGCTCGAGCGCCCACGCGAGCGGGCGTTCCTCGTAGCGATCGGAATACGGCGCACGGTACTTGACCGTGGTCCAACGCGCCTCGTTGACGGTGAGTCCGAAGAGGGCTGAGCCCTTCGGGCAAAGGTGACCGCCGCTGATCGGGCTTTCC
Organism: Alphaproteobacteria bacterium; assembly: GCA_035523815.1. Taxonomy (GTDB): domain Bacteria; phylum Vulcanimicrobiota; class Vulcanimicrobiia; order Vulcanimicrobiales; family Vulcanimicrobiaceae; genus Aquilonibacter. Next base: position 4,023 of record DATKPZ010000099.1, on the reverse strand, counting down.
GGGTTGCCCTCGACGTCGAGCAGCGCGCCTTCGTCGCTCACGTAAGCGAGCGTGCTGCAGCCGACGGCGCAATATCCGCACAGGCTGGTAACGGCCTTGGCGCCGCTCACGCGCCCTTTCAAATCCTTGGTTCGCTCGGACGCGACGTTCGGCATCATGCCGACCCGCTCGCGAAATTCTGCGCCGTCGCGCGGAAGAAGTTTCGTCAAATCGACGGTGGTTTTCACGAACGTCCTCCGATTCGAAACGGGGGCCGTTACCGGCCCCCGTGCCTTCCCTTTTCGTCTATACCCAGAACTACGCGTTGGCGGCGGTGGGTTGCCCTGCCTCGCTCGGTTTCTTCACGAAGAAGGGGATGATTGCCGCGACGATGAGCATGCCGGCGACCCAGGGCATCGCTCCCGTGAACGAACCCGTGCGATCCTTCACGAACGCGGCGACCAGCGGCCCGACCAGCCCGGCGAAGCCCCACGCGGTGAGGATGTAGCCGTAGATCTGACCCATGTACTTGGTTCCGAAGAAGTCCGCCGTGAACGACGGCATCACGCCGAAGCCGCCGCCGTAGCAGGCGAGTACGATGGCGAAGCCGATGCCGACCAGCCACGGATCGTGAAGGCTGCCCAGGATGAAGAAGATCACCACCTGGATGAGATACATCACCGTATAGGTGAGTCCGCGACCGATGCGATCCGAGATGGATCCCCAGAAGAAGCGGCCGAGTCCGTTGAAGATCGCGAGCAAGCCGTACAGCGGTGCGACGACGCCCGCACCCATTCCGGTGAGATCGCTGTAGATCGGCACCGCGTTGGAGATGATCAGAATACCCGCTGTGACGTTGAGGAAGAGGAGCAGCCAGAGCAGATAGAGCTGCGGCATGCCGAGGGCTTGTGACGGCGTGTAGCTCGGACCGCTCGCGGCGGCTTGTGCGACGGCTCCGGGCACGCTAAAGCCGGCCGGCGGATTGCTCAGCAACCAAGCGCAGATGCCGCCGAAGACGATGAAGATCACGCCCGACCAAATGAACACGTTCATAACGGCCTGGAGTTGATCTGCGGTGAGTGCGTACTGCGCGGCGTTGAAGGTTGTTCCGGCTTTGATCGCGGCCGTCCGTGCTTCGGCATATGCGCCCGACGCGTGCGCAGCTGCCGCGAATGAGCCGATGCGCGGAACGATTTGATTGTAGAAAAATGCGCCCAGACCAAAACCCATGACCACGAGGCCGGTGGCCATTCCGCGCCGATCGGGGAACCATTTCGTGACGACGGCGACCGGCGTCACATAGGCCATGCCGCCGCCGATGCCGCCGATCAGACCATAGCAAAGGTACAGCCACCACTTACCAAGCGGTACCGTGCCCAGACCTGCGAGCAGCATGCCCGCGCCCCACATGATCACGCCCACGACGGTGACCATTCGCGGCCCGACGCGATCTTGCCAGCGTCCGCCGATGACCGTGCCAATACCAAAGCAAAAAATTGCAACTGCAAACGCCCACGTTACGTCGGCGTTGGTCCACCCGAAGCCCGCAAGAAGCGGCCGAGTGAAGATACTCCAGGAGTAGACGGTCCCTAGGCACAGCATCACGCCGATGCCGGCTATTAGAATCCCCCAGCGATTGCCCGAGGACGCGGGATTGGAAGCCATGCGCGTTTCCTCTCTATTAGTAGAGTTGCCGTGACAATTTATGGTGAGTGCTTGGTAGGTACTTTTCCTTATGGTTGATAAGCCCTGGGACGCTTGGCGCGCCAACTTTTAGCGTGGCGTGGTTCGCGCGCGAAGCAAGATCACCAACAGGAAGGCAAGCGCCGCAAAGATTGCGGCGAGCGCGGCGAGCGCGGCATCGCCGAAAACCCAGTCGATACCGATTCCCTCGCCGGTCCAAAACGTTCCGAGCGCGAGCAGCATGACGCCGACGATGGCCTTGAGCGCGTTCTCGGGAACGCGCGAGAAGGGCGCACGAAGCGCAACGGCTGCGAGCGTGACCGCGAGCAGCGCGCACGCCGCACCGCCGGTCGACCAGCCGATGAGCGACGGCGTCGTCGCCGCGAACGTGACGACGATAATCGCGACCTCTAGCCCTTCGATGAAAACACCTTGGAAGGCGACGGCAAAACCCTGCACGTGCTCGGCGCGCAGGCGCGCGACTTCGCGCGCGTAGATCGCGTTCTCGTCGTGCATCGGCATGCGGCCCGCGTAACGCAAGACGACCTTGCGCATCCAGCGAGCGCCGAAGAAGATCAGGAACGGTCCTGCGATCAGTTCGATCCAATGCAGTGAGACGACATTCGAGAGCAGTGGGGAGAACGCGCCGACGAGGACGATCAGCGTGACCGTTGCGGCGGCGGTTCCGGTGAGTGCGGGGCGCCAGCCCTGCGTCACGCCGACCGCCATCACGATGGTCGCGGCTTCGACGAACTCGACCGCCGAAGCCGCGAAGGTCGTGCCCGCCAGGACCAACGGCGTCACGGCCGCGATCCGCGTCCTGCGACGTGCGCGAGGATGTCGTTGAGGATCCGCGGATCGGCCGCGTCGGCATCGCGGAAATCCATGCGCTCGCTCTGTGCAGCGCCATATGCGGTGCGCAGGTTCTTCACGGTGTCGTCGATCTTCGGCGCAATGACGTCGTAGGGACGCAAGTCGGGCTGCAATGCGAAGGCATCGTACATCGGCGGCGCCAGCGCATCGTAGATCGTCATCGGCGGCAGGCCGAGCAGCAGCTCGATGGTCCGCATGACGCTCGACGTCGTGTAGTGCGCGTGATGGACGCCGGGCGCCGCGTAGGGCGAGGCGAGGTAGAAGGTGGTGCGCTGGTCGTCAACATGATCGGGGCCGTTCTGCGAGTCGTCCTCGATCGCAAAGATCGCGGTGCTCGCCCAGTAGCGCGAATGTGAAACGACATCCACGATCCGTCCGAAGGCGTGATCGTTCTGCGCAACGTAAGCTTGCGGCGTCAGCGCGCCCGGATAGGTCCCGGAGGTGTGATCGTTGGGAAGCCGCAGAATGATGAGGGTGGGCAGATTGCCGTCGCGGACGAACTGCTCGAACTCGCGTTGCCACTCGTCCACGCGCGTCTCGTCGCTGATCTTCAAGTCAAATCCGGGAAAGCGCCCATCGATCTTGCCGATCAATCCGGCCATGTGCGTGGTGTACAGACCGCCTGGATTGGCTGGATCGGTCACGAACTCGCCGTAGTCGCGCAGCGAAACGCCGTGCTTATCGGCGTCATCCCAGAGATATCCGGTGCCGGGCGCGCTGGCGGTCGCGCCGTCTTCGAAGTCGTACTGTTTGCGGCGCCCACCATAGTTGGGGGGCCAAAAACGTTCGAGGTAGTCGTTGGCAAACGCGGCGGTCGACCAGTTGTGACCGTTGGCGCTCACCTGTGCGTCGGTGAAGGTGCGATCGAACACGCCGAAGCGCATGGCGATCGCGTGATCGTTCGGGGTGACGTCCTTCCCGAACCATGCGAGTTGCGGATCGCCGTCGCCGATCGGCAGATCGCCCAGCACTTGATCGTAGGTGCGATTTTCCTTGATGATGTAGATGACGTGCTCGATCGGCCCGTGGGCGCGCACCACCGTTCGGTCGGGCGTGGGAACCGGAACCGGCATGTTGGCAGCGACCTCGGCGCTGCTGGACGCATCGAACTCATCACGCGCGATCGCGCGGACCGATCCGGTCATCGCCGCGGCGACGTACTCCGGATCGTGGCGGCGTTCGGGTTGAAAGCCGGGGTTGGCGCGCGAGCCCTCGCCGCGGCCGTTCGACACGTACACGTTGTGATCGTCGACCGCAACGCCGGTCGGATACCAACCCGCCGGCGCGCGCGCGACGACGCGATCGCCTCGAATTTCGGCGACGGCGTTCTCCGCGCCAAGCGAAGCATACAGCGTGCCGTCGGGCGCGACGGCGAGCGCGTTGGGCGATGCGCCGCGTCCCTGCGGTAAACCGACGTCGATTCGCGCGATCACGCGGTCGTTCGAGGTGTCGATCACGTCGATAACGTCCGCATCGCTGCATGCGACG
>DATKPZ010000098.1:0-12839 GCA_035523815.1 Alphaproteobacteria bacterium | reverse complement strand
CGTTGAGCACGGTGACGAAATCGCATTGCTTCCCCCGGTCGGCGGCGGTTAGCGGTGGCGCTCTTTGCAATCGTTCGCGACCCGATCGATCCGCGCACGCTCGAAGGCGCGGTGTGGAGCGAAGCGTGCGGCGGTATTGCGTTGTTCCTCGGAGTGGTTCGCGACAGGGCGCACGACGGGCGCTCCGTTACCGGCCTCTCCTACGAAGCGCACGAAGCGATGGCGCTGGCCGAGTTCGCGGCCATCGCGAGTGAAGCCGGCGAGCGGTATCCGGGCGTACGGCTTGGAATCGTTCACCGCATCGGCGATCTGCGCATCGGCGAGATCGCCGTCGCCGTGTGTGCCGCATCACCGCACCGCGCGCAAGCCTTCGACGGTTGCCGCTACGCAATCGACCAGCTCAAAGCTCGCGCGCCGATCTGGAAAAAAGAGCACTACACCGACGGAACCGGCGACTGGGTCGCCAACGAGTGCTAGCCCGATAGCGATGCCGCTCGATTTGGTCCGCGTATCCGCGCGGGATAACGAGGTCGCCGTGCTGATCTACGAACCGCGCCGTCCGCGCAACGTCTCGATCGTCGCGGGACACGGGTACTCTTCCAGCAAGCACAATCTGGATTTTCTTTGCGCCTTTCTGCAGAGTCACGGATTTCGCGTCTACAACCTGGATTTTCCCGGGCACAAACTCGGAGCGAGCGGCGGCGAGTTGCGTGGATTCGACGATTGCGTCGATGCGATGGGGGCGGTGGTCGCGCTCGCGCGCGAACGCGGCGATGATCCGGTCTACACGCTCGGCCACAGCATGGGCGCGATCGCGGCGCTCTTCGTGGCAGCGCAAGATCGCACGATCGCGGGGAGTGTTGCGATTGCGACCGGCTACGGACGGCCGAGCGCATTGACGGTGCTGCGCGCCGCCGGCGCCACGGATTTTCGCTCGTCCTACGTCGACGGCGTCGACTTGCCCACGCTCCTGGAAGACATCGACGGATCCTTCGACCGCTTGATACCGCAGCTGGAAGGCCGGCCGGTATTCTACGTTGCCGCCGCTCGCGACGCGATGGTTTCTCCGGCAAGCGTGCGCGAGCTCTACGAGCGCGCCCCCGAACCCAAGAGCTTCGCCCTGATCGAAAGCGATCACACCTATGCGGGCGAACATGCTCGAAGTGACGTGTTGCAATGGCTGAATCGCCTGCACCCACGCGGCTGAGCCTGGCGGGGCGCCCCGAGCTGCGCCGCTACAGCCGGCATTTACTTATTCCCGAAGTCGGACTCGCGGGCCAGGAGCGCCTGGCCGCCGCGCGCGTGCTGGTGGTCGGCGCGGGAGGGCTCGGTTCTCCGGTGCTGCAGTATCTCGCCGCCGCGGGTGTCGGCCGCATCGGCGTCGTCGACGACGACGTCGTGGACGTGACGAACTTGCAACGGCAAACGATCTTTGCAACGACGGATATCGGTCAACGCAAAGCCGCGGTTGCGGCCGCGCGTGCCCTCGCGATCAATCCGTCGATCGCGATCGATGCGATCCCGCTTCGCTTCGATTCGACCAATGCGCGCGAGCTGGTGCGCCTCTACGACGTCATCGTCGATTGTACCGATCGCTTTTCCACGCGTTACCTCATCAACGATGCGTGCGTGCTGGAAGGCAAGCCCGACGTCTATGCGTCGATCTTCCGGTTCGACGGCCAGGTCACGATCTTCAACTACGCAGGCGCTCGAACCGGCCCATGTTACCGTTGCCTCTACCCCGACGCGCCGCCGCCCGGAACGGTGCCGACGTGCGCGGAGGGCGGCGTGCTCGGCGTCCTGGCAGGTCTGGTCGGGACCTGGCAGGCGAATGAAGTGCTCAAGCTGCTCCTGCGAATCGGGGAACCGCTCGCGGGCCGCTTGCTGCTCATCGAGAGCTTGGGGGCGCGCACGCGCGAGGTGCGATTCGAGCGCGATCCAGGCTGCGCGATCTGCGGGGAACATCCCTCGATCGCCGCGGCCGTCGAAACCGAGCTCGACGAGATCCGTGATGCGGGCGATGTGGGCCCGGCGGAGTTGGACGAAGCGCTTGCCGGCGCGACGCTGCTCGACGTGCGCGAGCCGCACGAAGCGGTTCTGGGCCTGGTCGAAGGCGCCGTGCACATTCCCGCCTCGCAACTCGAAGCGCGGCTGCACGAACTGGACAGCGCACGAACGTACGTGGTCGCGTGCCGCGTGGGCGCAACGTCGCTTTGGGCGGCACGCCGCCTTCGGGACGCGGGCTTTACCCGGGTGCGCCATCTGCACGGCGGCCTGCTCGCTTACGCGGCCATGCACGAGTCGTTCGACTTCTTTTGAGGTAGAGTCGACCTATGCAACACAAAGCCTTTGGCGCCACAGACGTAGCGCTTCCCGTGATCGGACAGGGAACGTGGGACATGCCCGAGAGCGGCGCGCGAAAAACGGAAGCGATCCGCGCGATCCGCCGCGGTATTGAGCTCGGTATGACGCATCTCGACACGGCCGAGATGTACGGATCGGGCGCGGTTGAGCGACTCTTAGGTGAAGCGATCGCCGGCATCGCGCGCGAGAGCGTGTTCGTGGCAAGCAAAGTTTTGCCCAGTAATGCGAGTTACCGAGGGACGATCGAAGCCTGCGAGCGCAGCTTGAAAAACCTGCGCCTGGATCATCTCGACCTCTATATGCTGCACTGGCCGAGTCAGGTTCCGCTCCGCGAGACGATGCGCGCGCTCGGCGATTTGGTCCACGCGGGCAAGACGCGCTTCGTCGGCGTCAGCAACTTCGACGTCGACGAGATGCTCGAGGCGCGCGAACTGCTGGGCGAGATTCCGCTCGCCTGCAACCAGGTGCTGTACCATCTGCGCGAGCGCGGGATCGAGCACCGTCTGATCCCGGCGGCTCGCGCCGCAAATGTCGCAATCGTCGCCTACACGCCCTTCGGGCGCGGCGGATTTCCGCGCCCTTCGAGCGCGGGCGGCGCCGTGCTCGAGCGCGTTGCGGCCAAGCACGGTGCGACACCGCGTCAAGTGATCCTGGCCTTTCTCACGCGTGAACCGAACGCGTTCACGATTCCCAAGGCCTCGAGCGTCGCGCACGTGCAGGAGAACGCCGGTGCGGGCGACCTTCGCCTCGACGCAAGCGACGTCGAAGCCATCGATGCGGCGTTTCCGGTCGGACGCGTGGGGCCGCTCGCGACGCTGTGATTGCGCACCCGGGCGCCGTCAAAGCCCTCGCGATCGAACGCGCGCGAGCGCTCGGCGCCGGCGACGTGCGCGTCGTCGACGCACGGGAAGATTTACAGTCGCGCGAGCGCATGCGGGCCTCGTTCGACCGCGGCGACTTGGAAACGTGGGGCTACGACGAGGCGTATGCGCGCACCGCGGCGGATCCGCAGACGATCTTGGCCGGCGCGCGAAGCGTGATCTGCATCGCCGTGCCCTATGCCACGGCGCCGCCGGCGCCCCCGCCGCTGCATGGGCGCGTTTCCAACTATGCGTGGTCGGCCGACTATCACGCGCGCATGCGCGCGCTCCTTTCGGAGGTCGCGGCGCAGATCGATCGCGCGGCGGGCGGGGCGGTCACCGCGGTCGCCTGCGACACCAAACCGATCGCCGAGCGCGCCTTTGCCGCGCGCGCGGGCCTGGGGTGGGTAGGTAAGCACACCAACTTGATCTCGCCCTCGCTCGGGTCGTTCGTCTTCTTGGGCGAGATCGTCACCACGCTGGCACTCGAACCCGACGCCCCGCTGCGCAAGAGCTGCGGCTCGTGCGCGCGCTGCATCGAAGGATGCCCGACCGGCGCGCTGCGCGGCGACTACACGATCGATGCGACGCGCTGCATCGCCGATCTCACGCAGCGCACGGATCCGATTCCGCGCGAGATGCGCCCGCTCATCGGCGATTGGATTTGGGGTTGCGACATCTGCCAAATCGTCTGCCCGCCGACCCGTAACGCCGGCAACCAAGGAAGCGATGCGTTCGCGCCCTACGACGCGGTCACGGCTGCCCCGGCGCTCACAGAACTCCTCCAGCTTCGCAGCGGAGAATTCAAGCGGCGCTACGCGCACACGGCGATGGGATGGCGCGGCGCGGCCGTCTTACGCCGAAACGCGGCGATCGGCCTGGGAAACGCGCTCGACCGCTCGGCGATCCCGGTGCTCGTGACGTCATTGCAAAGCGATCCGCATCCGATGGTGCGCGGCGCGGCGGCGTGGGCGCTCGGTCGCATCGCGTCGCCGCAAGCAATCGAAGCCTTGCGCGCGCGGCGTAACTTTGAAGCCGATTCCAGCGTCCAAGAGGAGATACGGGCAGCCCTTCCATGAATATTTTCACATCACGACTCGTCGTTCTGGCCGCGCTGCTGAGCGCGGCGCCGCTGCACGCGGCTGCCGGCGACGATCTGCTCGCGCGCATGAGCGCGCTCAATCCCGATCTGCACAGTTATTCGGCGACGATGCACGCGCACGTCGCGCTCGAGACGTTTCCGTTTCTCTCGACCGACATCGTCGCGACCTACTATCATAAAGATCCCGATCTCAACAAAATCGCGGTGACCAGCGGATTGCCGGCGATCGCCCATGGCTTCTCGCAGCTCTACCCGCGTATCGAGCCGCCGGCGCGCTGGTCCGCGCTGTATGCGGTGAGCCAGACTTCGGACGACGGCAAAACCGCGAGCTTCACGCTGACGCCGAAGGTCGCCGGAAACGTGACCCGCATCGAGGTGAACGTCGATGACGCCTCGGCGACGATCCGCTCGATGCGTTGGGACTACGCCAACGGCGGCTGGGCCTCGATGGACGACCGGTATGGTGAGGTGCAAGGGAATACGGTGGTCACGTCGCAGACGGGGCATGTGGAAGAACCGAGCTACAAGGGCGACGTCACGACGACCCTCTCGGGGTATCAGTTGAATCCGTCCTTGCCGGATTCGTTGTTCACCCAATAGAGCATGATTACGACGGTCGACCTCACGCGCGAGCCGCTGGCCGATGCTTTCAACCGGCCGATTACCTATCTGCGCGTCTCGGTGACCGATAAGTGCAATCTGCGCTGCGTCTACTGCATGCCGGAGTCGGGCCTGCCCTGGCTCGCGCGCCGGGATCTGCTGAGCTACGAAGAGATCGTCGCGATCGTCGCGGCCGCGGCGCAGGTCGGCGTGCGGACGATTCGCCTTACCGGGGGCGAGCCGCTGGTGCGGCGCGATCTGCACCGCCTGGTTGCGGGAATCAATGCGATCGAGGGTATCGACGACATCGCCCTCTCGACCAATGCCGTCCTGCTCGAAGAACAGCTCGAGGAACTGCTCGCTGCCGGGCTGCGCCGGGTCAATATCTCGCTCGACACGCTGCGTGAAGATCGCTTCGCGCGTATCGCGCGGCGGCCGGGTCTGGATAAAGTTCTGCGCGGAATCGACGCGGCGATCGCCGCAAACCTCGGGCCCGTCAAGCTGAATTGCGTGGTGATGCGCGGCGAAAACGACGACGAAATCGCCGACTTTGCGACGCTCACCCGCGAGCGCGCCGTGTACGTGCGGTTCATCGAGGTCATGCCGGTCCACGAGAACCTCGAGCTGCAACGCGATAGCTACGTCTCCTCGGACGAGATTCTGGAGCGCGTGGCGGCGGTCGAGCGGATCGAGCCGGTCCCGGGCCCGCCCGGCAACGGCCCGGCGCGTTACTTTGCGTACCCCGGCGCACCGGGGGCGGTGGGCGTGATCAGTCCCCTCTCGCATGACTACTGCGAGCGATGCAATCGCGTCCGCCTGACCGCCGACGGCCGTCTGCGCCTGTGCCTCTTTGGGGACCAGCACGTCGACCTGCGCACGCCGCTGCGAGCCGGGGCCTCGAGCGCCGAGATTGCCGGAATGCTCGCGGCCAGCATGGCGATCAAGCCGGAACGGCACCACCTCCGCCTGGGCGAAGCCAGCTCCCGGATGCGCGCCTTCTCCGAGATAGGCGGGTAGTCACAACCGCCGCCATGACCCCGTTGTACGGCAAAGGGGGACCAGAACGCATGGAGGAGGTCTACCTCACCACGCAATCGGCGGCCGGCGTGCAGCTTCGTATCGAAGCCCTCGTACGCGAATATCAGACGAAGCTGGCGCGCTATTTGCGGCGCATGGTCGGCGACAGCGAGCTCGCGCTCGATCTGACGCAGGACGTGTTTTTGGCGGCGTTTCGGACGCTGCAGCGCGATCCGGACCGGCCGCTCACCGCGGGGTGGCTCTACAAAACGGCGACCAACGGTGCGATCTCGCACCTGCGCCGCCGCAAGATCATCCGCATGCTGCCGCTCGACCGCGAAAGCGATGACCGGTCGTGGCGGATCGACGAGCGCAGTGCGGCCTCGGTCGATCTGCAATCGGCCATTGCGAAGCTGCCGCCGGAGCAGGCGGCGGCGGTCCTACTAACCAGCTACGCGGGCTACTCCTCCAGTGAGGCCGCGACGATCCTTGGAACCTCGCCTGACGCCGTTCGTCAACGCGTCTGCCGGGCGATGAAGATCTTACGATCGGTGATGACGGAGCAATTGTGACCAACCAATGTTCGCGCACGGAAATCCTCGCCGGTGCAATCGCGCTGGGCGAAGCGAGCGAAACCGAGCGCGAAGAATATCGCAACCATATCGCGACGTGTGCGTCGTGTCTGCGTGCGCTCGGCGGCGAGCGCGAGATCGAACGCGTCATGTCGGCCATCACGCGAGCGCGCGACGATGAGACGTGGGACCCTCTTCCGCGCCGCCCGGGCGAGCGCTCGCGCGTTCGCATGTGGGGCGCCGGCGCTGCGCTGCTGGCGGCGGGAATTGCGCTTTCGCTCGGGGTGCACGTGTTGCTTGCTGCCGTCGTACGGCCGCCCGCGGTCGAGCCGAAAGTTGCGAATGTGGAACCTCCAACATTTCACGTCGCCTTCGAACATCGTCCTCACGTCGTACCCGCGCCGCAACCGCCGGTCGCTAAAACCTCTCCCGCCCCGCGACGTATGGTCGTGGTTCACAACGTCGTCGAGCGGCGCGGCAACGCGGTGACGCAGACGACCACGCAAACAACCGAAGTCGCGCAGGCGCCGATCCCGCGCGTCACGGCTCCCGCGTCGAACGTTCCGATCTGGCGACGCGACGAAGCGATGCCCGCGCAAGGCGGCATGCAGCCGCCGGCAACCGCCGTGCCGGTGCTCACCGGACACGCGGAATCGCTGGCCGTCGCGCCGCTCACGACGATACGCGACGTCGTGCCGTTAGGCGGCGATGCGGCGATCAAGCCGCGACCCGCGCCGATCGCGTATGCCGAGAACGCGCAAGGCACGACGGCGTTCGAAGTATCGGTGGATGAGCGCGGCGTGCCGACCAAGTGCAGGATCACGAAATCGTCGGGGTATCTCGCCCTCGATGTCTCGGTGTGTAAGGCGGCGATGGCTGCGCGCTACTCGCCGCGTCTGGTCAACGGAAAGCCCGCCACCGGCGTGTATCGCGACGCGTTTACGTTCCGCCCGGCATCCGACGAAGACTCCGGCATCCCTCAGTAAGAACGCCCCGAAACAGCCCAGCTCTTCGTCAACTCGATCCTCATTTGCCATAGCAAACGTCGGATCTCGTTTCCTCAATCTGGACTATTCGGACCGTTCTTCAGTCGACTGATTTACGGAAGAAGGCAAGCATCTTGTCCGCTTCGGGCATGATGCGAAATTCTTCGAAGCCCCAGCTCTTGGCTTGATTGATGCCGCGCGTGTTGTTCATCGAGATCAAGAAGGTCAGCGTCTTGACTTTGCGCTTCATCGCGAGGCGCTGCACCTCACCGACGAGTTCGTTCCCGACTTCGGGCGGCGCGTTCGGGCTCAGGCGCAGGCTTTCCATCATCGCGACGTCCATGCCGTTTGCGGCTTCGGGATCGTCGTAACCCGGCGGCAGCTTGAAGACGAGCTGCACCATCCCAAGCAGACCGCCCTGGTCCTCCGCGATGAGAATGACGCGACGGCCGGCCTTTTGTTCGCCCAGGCACATGGTCATACGCGTCGTCCAACTCTCCCGCGGAGAGGGCGCGCCCGTAAGAACGCCGTCTTTTGTGAGGCGCTCTATATCGGTCATTTGTCCGAACCGCAAGAAGATTCTTCGGGCCACGTCGCCTTTCGATTCCCTAAGTGGGGAGAAACGGGCTCCTCAGACGAAACGCCCGCCCAGCAATGCACACCCGCCTTCGCCTCGTATTCGCTGCGCTCGTCGTAATCCTTACGGGACTTATGAATGTGGGCTGTTCGCATCAGTTCGCGGCCACGGCGAGCTCAAATCGCGGGCGAGGGTCGGAACTCTTTGCGAAAAATTGCCAAGTGTGTCACGGTTCCTCTCTTGACTCCGCGCGAATCGGCCCCTCGCTTCTGAACGAGGGACGAAAGAGAACGCTCGCACAGGTCGTACGGGCGATCGAAGAACCCGACCCGCCGATGCCCAAACTGTACCCCGGAACGCTCAGCGAACAGGACGTCTCCGATATTGCTGCCTACGTGAAGACGCTTTAGGTTATAAGGAATCATGGCGGCGCCGTTCATTTACCGCTTTACGCACGATCTGCGCATCGAGGACCACGCCGGCTTGACGCAAGCCGCGGCCTACGGCGATGTGCTTCCCGTGCTGGTCATCGACCGCGCCGCGGAAGCGCGGTTAGCGCGCTCGCCCCGTCGCGCCGCGTTCTTTTGCGCGGCCGTCGCTGCGCTCGACACGGCGCTACGCGAGCGCGGAGCGCGTCTGCTGGTGCGTCGTGGTGCTGCCGGAGCGATACTGAAGAACATCGCTCGCGCGTGTGCGGCGGGCGGCGTCGCGTGGAGTGCTAGCTACGACGGAACCGGCGCAGCCGGCGATGCACGCGTGCAGTCAGAACTCGAGGAGGCCGGTTTGCGGGCTGCGCTGGTGCACGATTCACCCGCGATACCGCCGGATGAAACGGCGGCCGCGCGAGCCAGCGGCGGCGACGGATATCGCGCGTTTGCCCCGTATTACGACGCATGGCGCTCGCTGCGGCCCGCATCCTACGACGCGCCGCTCTTGGTGCGTTTCGCATCGAGCGAGTTACAAAGCGAGACGCTTCCGGTGCCGCATGAATTCGGGGCGAGCGATCGCGACGTCGAAGCCGGTCCCGCGGTTGCCGCGAGCGTGCTCGAGCGCTTCTTGAACGGTGCGGCGGTGCAATACGCGGTCGCGATGAACGTCCCGAGCGACGATCGCACCTCGCACTTGGCCGCGCATCTCTCGTTCGGGACGATCGCCGCGAGAACGGTGCTTCGCTCGGCGCTGGCGCGGCTCGAGGATCCCTTTCTGCTCACCGAAGAGCGGGTCTCGCTGCGGCTCTTCGTGCGCTCGCTCGCCATGCGCGATTTCTTTTTGCAGCTCGGATTCTTCTACGGGCCGTTCGACGACGAAGCGCTGCAAGTGAAAATGCGAGGCTTCACGTTTGCGCGCTCGCATCCGGCGCTGGATCGCTGGCGCGGCGGCAAGACGGGCTTTCCGCTCGTCGATGCGGGCATACGGCAACTGCACGCAACGGGCTGGATGCATCCGCACGTGCGCTCCGTCGTCGCATCGTTTCTCTGTTTCGATCTGGGCGTAGACTGGCGCATCGGACGTGACGAGTGGGAGCGTTGGCTCATCGAAGACGACCCCGTGCTCGCGAGCGGCAACTGGCAGTGGATCGCCGGCGTCGGAGCCGACATGGCGCAGTATCCACGCATCTACAATCCCGAAAAACAGCGGCGCCGCTACGATCCGAGCGGCGCCTATGTGAAGCGCTGGGTTCCCGAACTAGCTCAACTTCCGATCAGCGCCTGGAGCGGGCGCGGTCACGAAACGGCCCCGATGCTCCCGCTCTTTTCGGGCGAGCCTTATCCAAGTGCGGTGGTCGACCATGCACGCGAAGCCCGCTCATTCTTAGAACGCTATAAAGAATTCGTTCAGAGGAAGCTCTGATTTAGTCCTGATTGAGGAGCCGAAGGCCGAAGTTTGCAAATCGCAAATGAGGGTTTCGGCGACGAAGAGCAGGGCTAAATGAAGCTTCCTATGCGGGCATTCGGTCGTCGAGCCAGTCGCTGATAACCGGCACGCGGACGGGATCGCCGTGCCAGGCCTTGATCCCGAAGAAGACGCTTGCGACCAAGAAGATCGGCAGCATCATCACGAGCACGAAGCTCGATGACCAGCCAAGCACCGGGATGTAGCTCGTCAGTTCGAGCAGACCCCAGAATGCGGCGAAGCCCACATTGAAACCAAGTGCCTGCAGTGCCTGACGTTTGATGTAGTTCGACTTCTTCGAATCCAGGAGCGCAAGCAACGCGAGCGGCCACAGCGGATACCCAAGTGCGACGAGCGCGCGCGTTTCGACGGGATCGTCGGATAGGGTTGTCACCTGTGCCGTACGCGCAGCTTGCGGCGGCGCGCTCGGACGGGGCGGAACCTTGCCGAACAGTTGCTTGGGCTCGGCGACGGTGGCGTCGATCTTCTGGCCGAGGCGACAGCTCGGGCATCCGCCTTGCTCGTCGCGGCAGGTCGCGCAGATCGACTTTCCGCAATGCGCGCACGGCGCGATCGACGGAACGTTCGAGTGAAAATAGCAGTCCATAATCGTTGCGTCTGGCTCCAATCCTACACCCTCGTGTACTGCGGCGCACGGGTGCAGGTTTCACCCGCGGCGGGCCGCAAGACCGGCCCCGATGACGCAATCCACGGTCGCGCGGCTGGCGCGCGAAGGGCGCCCCTATTATCCCCGGCTCCTTCTGGCCATCGGCCTGGGCGCGGTCAACAGTTTGCTCGTGCTGGTCGGTCCGTGGGCGCTCGGCGTCATCTTCAATCGTGTGATCGTTCCCGCGACCACGCACACCGGCGGATCGCCCGACCTCGGCGTCCTCTACCTCGCGCTCGCCGCGACGTACGTTGCGCTGGTGCTCTCCAATTTCGCGACCTACGGAACGAACTACATCACGACCTGGTGTGGTCAAGGCTTCCTTGCCAAGCTGCGTCAGAGACTCTACGACCGGCTCCTTCGCCTGCCGATCGAGAGCTTCGATCGCTGGCGCCCGGGCGAGCTCATTGCGCGTTTCAACAGCGATTTGCAAGTGATGAGCGACGCGGTGAGCGTCTCGCTGCCGCAGCTCATCAACGCCACGTTGACGTTCGCAAGCTCGTTCATCGCGATGATCTGGATCGACTGGCTCCTCACGCTCGTATTGATCGTGATCGCGCCGATCATGTCGATTGCCGTGTCGCGCTTTCAGAAGTTGATTTCGACCAGTATGACGCGCTCGCAGTCGCGCATCGCGAATCTTTCATCCACGCTGACCGAAATTCTCCAGGCGCAGCGCGTGGTGAAAGCGTTCGGCCGCGAGGATTTCGAGTCCCAGCGTTTTCGCAATCGTAACGACGACTACTACGGCGCATTCATGAAGCTCAACCAGTTCGTATACATGCAGCCGGTCGTGATCTCGTCGATTCTCTCGTGCGGCGTGATCGCGATCATCTGGCTCTCCGTCCGCGAAGTTTTGGTGGGTCATCTCAACAGCGGTCTACTCATGACCTATTGGTTGCTCGTCGTCAACTTGGTCAATCCGATGAACCGCATCGCCGCCTTTGTCGGCGATCTGAGCAAGGCGCTGGTCTCGGCGGGACGCGCGTACGAACTGCTCGATCTTCCGCCGGAAGAAGAGGCGGGTCCCGACCCGGCCCCGATGGGGCGCATCGCCGGACGCATCGGGTTCGATCACGTGTGGTTCTCGTACAGCGAGCAAGAGACGCCGGCGCTTGCCGACGTCGCGGCCTCGATCGCCGAGGGCGAGATCGTCGCGCTGGTGGGTCCGTCGGGCGCGGGCAAGACGACGCTGGTCAATTTGATTCCGCGGTTCTATCTGCCTCAACGTGGCCGGGTGTTGATCGACGGCATCGACATCGCCGGGGTTCGGCTAGGCGACTTGCGCGCGCAAATCGCGATCGTTCCGCAGGATCCGCAGCTCTTCCGGGCCTCGATCGCCGAGAACATCCGCTACGGGCGTTTGGACGCAAGCGACGATGACGTCCGGCGCGCGGGGGTCGAGGCCAACGCCGACGAGTTCATCCAGATGTTGCCCGACGGGTATGCGACCGAGGTGGGTGAGCGCGGCGCGCGCCTCTCGGGAGGCGAACGCCAGCGGATCGCGATCGCGCGCGCCATCGTTCGCGATCCGCGCATTCTGATCTTGGACGAGGCCACCAGCGCCCTCGACCGGCACTCCGAGGTGCTGATCGAATCGGCGCTCGATCGCTTGCTGCCCGGAAGAACGACGCTGATCATCGCCCACCGCCTCACCACGATCCGCCGCGCGACGACGATCCTTTATATCGAAGGCGGACGCGTGCTCGAGGCCGGCTCGCACGACGTGCTGATTGCTCGGGGAGGCGCCTACGCCCGCTTACACGCAGCTCAATTTACCACCTAGCAGGCTGCGGATCGGCCCTGAAAGGGCCGAACGCCACAGGTTAACGCGGAGCGTTAACCCTGCCGATAGACCTTTAGATGGCTGATTTCAGCATACTTCCGCTTGGGGAAACGACCACGCTTTTGGGCGAGGCCACCAAGGGCGCGAAGCTCGAACAGAAACAGATCGCGAACAACATCGCGAACGTCAACACGCCGGAATTTCGCAGCTCGTTCGTCGATTTCAAGTCGGCGCTCCAGGACAGCCTAGGCGTGCCGCCCGATCCCGACGAGCTTGCCATGGCCACCGATGACGATCGTCAATTCGCGATCGGCGACGGGACGCCGCCGGTACCCTACGATCCCACGCCGCAGGTCGATACCACGACGCAGATGCGGGTCGACGGTTCGAACGTCGATATCGATCAGCAGATGGC
>DATKPZ010000097.1:0-2435 GCA_035523815.1 Alphaproteobacteria bacterium | reverse complement strand
GTTTCAAGATCAAGTTGCCGGCGATCTATGTGCGCGCTTGAACGAACGTGACGGCGGCGCGACATGGGAAATCTCCGTGATCAATCCGCGCGGCGTGCTCGAGCCCGGTCAAGACGATCCGCTGCCGACGACGACCCGCGTGCTGCGCGCGGGCGATGACTTTTTGGAGCCCAAGCAGACGTTCTACGACGTCATGGAGGCGTATTGGAGCCCGATTGACAAGGGCGCTACCAATTGGCTCTCGGTTTTGATGTGGATCCTCAACTCCGTCTTCGCCCCGTTCAACACGGTTGCGCGAGTCGAGGCCCCGTTCGCGAAGCAGTTCTTCGATTACAGCTTCATCGGCGGTGCGCTGGTCATTGCGTTCGTCCTTTTCGGGATCTCGATCACCGCCGTCTGGTTGTCCGGGATACAAGTGTTGACCATCACCGGCTTGATGACTCATTCAAGCGTCGGGGATGCGATCACCGTGCTCAACGCCAATGCCTCGGCTCCCGGCGGGGCGCGCATCAAGATCGTCGTCTGGCTCCTCGTCGGACTCACGGGCGCGTTTCTCGTCGGTCAAGCTGCCGCCGCGATCATCAAGACCTGGATTCAGCGCAAGGCGCTGCGCAGAAACCCCGCGTCGATCTGGCATCGCGGCCTCGCCGTCGCCTTTCTCGTGCTCATCGGCGGTGCGCTGATTTACGGAATGGCGGTTGCCAAATTCCCCAGAGGTTCGATGGGCTGGTCCGGCGTTGGTCTGCTGGTCGGGATTTTCCTCGCATTTCAAATCGGCTATGCGCTGCTCATCGACTTCATCGTCGGCTTCTTCGGCGACGTGCAGATCTACACGACGCGCGATGAAAACAATGCTCGCTTCTACGGCATGCGGGATGCCATCCTCGACACGGCGGTCACCGCGACCATGCGCGCGGTGACGCCGGAGCGCAACGGCGGCTACGACTACGACCGCGTCGTCATGCTCTCGCACAGCCTAGGCGGCACGATTGCTACCGATGCGATCACGCGACTCAAGCAAGCGTGCGAGCAGGGCGCACTCGATCCGAAGCGATTCGCGCTGGTCCGCGCATTTGCGATGCTCGGTTCGTCGCTGGAGAAGACGCGCTATTTCTTCGACGTCGCGGGGGCGACGCCGTCGGTCTCCTACGAAGAATGGCGCGGGAAGGCGTTCGAGAAGCTCTTCGGCAACGACGAGTCGCTGCTCGACGAAACGACCGATCCGCGGATCTTTTGGGTGAATTACTGGTACTTCCAAGATCCGATCTGTAACGAGATCCAGACCTACGAGAACGTGTGCCGGAACGAGCAGGGGAGCCGCCATATGACGTTGCTGCACCCGCTGATTCACTCCGACTATTTAGACGACCCATGGGTTTGGTTCTCTTCCAAAGACGGCTCGCATCTCGGGATTCTCGACGTCATCGCCCCGCAGTAAGCCTCAAAATCCTCGTATGCGCTTGCGCAGCCAGCGTTTGTGCTGATCCGCGACGCGCGCCCAGAGCGCCTCGCCGCGGTCGATCTTCAGCGAGAAATGCTCGCGCAAAATGCGTTCGAAGGATTCGTGCGAGGACGCCGATTCTTCGTTCATGTGCTGCGGCGAGTACAGGCGTAGCGCGGCGTTGGTGAGCGTCGCCATGCCGTCCTCGGTCAGCTGCGCGCACACGAGGGTCTGCACGAACGGAGATTCGCTGGTCGTGGCGAGACTGCGGTTGGCGGCGTCGATCGTCGCAAGGTCGGCGGTCTCGCCGGTGAAGTCGTACGTCGCGCCGTTTTCGCGGTGATTGTAAAAGCGCCAGTAGTTTCCGTGGCAGGTGAGCTTGAAGTCGAACCGGCCGTCGTTGAACGTACCCTCGCGCAGCGGCGTCGGGTTCAAAAAGCCGTTGCCGAAACCGACGTCGGCGAGATAGGGTTCGTCCAGATGCACCAGGAGCGCGAGGTGATTGATCGGCGCGCCCTCGACGTTGCGGCTGCGATTGACGGTGGCCCCGATGAGGTCGACGCGCAGGCCGATCTGACGCACCACCCACGCGAAGAGCAGGTTGTGTTCAAAGCACCAACCGCCACGCTCGCGAACGACCAGCTTTTCGAAGATGCCGTCGGGCTCGAGCGAGGGGACCATCCCCAGTTGCACGTCAATGTTCTCGAACGGAATGGCGAGCAGATGCGCGCGATGGAGATTGTGCAGCGTCTGCCGGGTCGGCGAGAGCGGTCCACCGTAGTTGATGCGTCGAAGATAGCGATGGAGTTTCAGCGACACGGCGATCCCTAGTGCGGAACGGCGATCGTGTACGCTCCGCCGCTGCCGAGGAAGAGGAGCGGCCCGACGTGGCCGCTGCGATCGATGCGCGCGAGCGCATTGTCGCGATGGAGGACGACCAGCGCCGCGCTTCCGTCGCGCAACCATTCCACGTCGAACGGCTGGCCGCCCACGG
>DATKPZ010000096.1:0-4140 GCA_035523815.1 Alphaproteobacteria bacterium | reverse complement strand
GACGTCTATATGGGAGCGGTCGACGTGGAGCGTCAGGCGCTCAACGTGTACATCATGAAGCTGCTCGGTGCGACCGTGCATCCGGTCACCGGCGGCACGCAAACTCTCAAGGACGCCACCAACGAAGCCTTTCGCGTCTGGGCGGCGCAGGTCGAAGACACCTTTTACGTGATCGGCAGCGTCGTGGGCGCGCATCCATATCCGTACATGGTGCGTGAATTCCAAAAGGTGATCGGCGTCGAGGCGCGCGCACAGTGCTTGCAACAGTTTGGGCGCCTTCCGAGCGACGTGGTCGCGTGCGTGGGCGGCGGCAGCAATGCGATGGGCCTCTTCGCGGGCTTTCTCGACGACGCCCAGGTGCGTCTGTGGGGCGTCGAGGCTGCGGGCGAGGGCGTTACCAGCGGACGTACCGCGGCGGCGCTCGGCGCGGGAAGCGTCGGCGTGCTTCATGGCTCGCGCTCGTATCTGTTGCAGAACGACCAGGGCCAAGTGCTGGACACGCACTCGATCAGCGCCGGCCTGGATTATCCGGGCGTCGGCCCGGAGCACGCACACTTGAAGGAGAGCGGGCGCGCCACCTACGTTCCGATAACCGACGAGGAAGCGCTCGAGGCATTCTTTGCCTTCTCGCGCGCCGAGGGAATCATTCCGGCGCTCGAGAGCGCGCATGCGATCGCGTTCGCGCGAAAACTCGCCTCCGAGCGCGGTCCCGACGATTTGATCGTGGTCAATCTCTCGGGGCGCGGCGACAAAGACATTACGCAAGTGCGAGCGTTGCAGCGTGCTTGAGGCGATTTTCGAGCGCGCGCGCAACGCCCAGCGCACGGCGTTTATTCCGTACGTCATGGCCGGCGACCCGGACGCGGCGACGACGCTAGCCGTGCTCGGCGCGCTGACGCACGCCGGCGCCGACGTCATCGAACTGGGGATTCCCTATAGCGATCCGCTGGCGGACGGCCCGACCGTCGCCGCCGCCGGGCAGCGGGCACTCGCCGGCGGGACGACGATCGCCTCGACGCTACAGCTGGTGCGCGAGCATCACGATCGCGGCGGTGCGCCGATCGTTCTCTTCACCTATTACAACCCGGTGCTGCAATTCGGCATCGAGCGCTTCGCGGCGGCGGCTGCAGATGCCGGCGCCTGCGCGGTCATCGTCCCGGATATCGCACTCGAAGAGGGAGCGCCGCTCGCGGCGACGCTGGCTGCACGCGGGCTCGACATGCCGCTCCTCGTCGCGCCGTCCACGAAGCCGGAACGCGCCAAGCGCATCGCAGCGCAGAGCACCGGCTTCATTTACGTCGTCTCGCGCTTAGGCGTCACCGGAGCAGGCGTGCAGCCCTCGACGCAGGCGCTGCGAACGCAGATCGCCATGTTGCGCAACATTACCGAAGAGCCGCTCGCGGTCGGGTTCGGCGTGAGCAACGCGGGTCACGTTCGTGACGTTGCTGCGCTTGCCGATGGGATCGTCGTCGGGAGCGCCTTGATCGACGCGTACACCGGGACTCGAGGTGATGAGGCGGTCACGCGGGTGCGCGCGTTCGTCGAGCCGCTGATAGCCGCCGCAACCTACGCAGCCTCACCGTCGCTCTAGCGTCTTGCGCATCAGCATCGCCTCCCACGTCTCGCCGTTCCGGCGGGAGATCCGCGCGGCTTGCGCATCGACTTCGACAAAATCGAATTTGCGGTAGAGCGCGAGGGCGCGCTGGTTGTGGGGAAAGACCAGCAGCGAGAGGTGCGGGATGCCGCGCGAGGTCGCCCAATCGATCAGCCGGCCGAGCAGCGCGGCGCCGACGCCGATCCCTCGATGCTCCTGTTCGACCAGCATGCCGATCGTGTGACCGTAGGGATCGTGACGGTACTCGGTGATCACACCGACGACCTCGCCCTCTGAAGCGGCGACGAACATCCCGTTGCCGTTGCTGAGTGAGAAGCCGAGCATGTCGCGATACTTCTGACGATCGTATCCCGGTTCGGTCCCGATCCATAGGCGCTCGGCGGCGACCGAGTCAAAAAGCAAGAGCACGGCGTCAACGTCGCCGTGCTCCATCTTTCGGACCGTAACGCCGCTCACGCTTCAGACGGCGGCGGCCGTCGTTCCGAGACTGAAGCGTTTGTCGGCGTCGTCGGCGATGAAGGTGCCGATCGCGAGCGACGACGTTGCCGCGGGCGAGGGCGCGTTGCGCACGTGCATCGTGCCGGAGTCGCCTTCGAAGACGAAGTCATCGACCTGCGTTCCGTCCGCCATCATCGCTTGCGCGCGCACGCCGGAGGGGCCGGGCCAGGTATCTTCGACTTGCAGTTCGGGAATATAGCGCTGCAGCGCTTTCACGTACGCGCTGCGCAGCAGGTCGCGATACATCTCGCCCATGCCGGTCGAGAAATACTTGCTGGCGAGTTTGATGAAGCCGGGGTAGGTGAGCGTTTCAAGCAGATCGCCCGGATTGATCGTCGTGAAGGAGTAGCCCTCGCGTGCGAACGCGAGCACGGCGTTCGGTCCCAGCCAGATGTCGCCGTTCATGCGCGGCGTGAAGTGCACGCCCAGGAACGGGAAGCTGGGATCGGGGACGGGATAGATGTTGCCCTTGACGAGATAGCGCTTGTCAGGCCGCAGGATCAGATAGTCTCCGCGGAACGGCACGATCTTCGGGTCGCTCTTGCCGCCCGTCATCTTCGCCAGCCGGTCGGATTGCAGACCGCCGCACGTGATGACGTAGCGTGCCTCATAGTCGCCTTGCGTCGTCTCGAGCTGAACGACGCCGTTTCGGCGCTGGATCCCGCGTACTTCACGGCCGGTGAAAATCTCGCCGCCCATGGCGCGCACGTCGTCGCCGTACGAGCGCGCGACCTGCCCGTAATCGACGATGCCCGTGACCGGAAGAAAGATCGCTTTGATCCCACGGCAGTGCGGTTCCCGTTCGCGAATACCGTCCGCATCGACCATCTCGAGGCTCTCGATGCCGTTGGCGACGCCGCGGTCGAACAGATCCTGAAGCAGCGGCAGCTCGCGCTCTTCGGTGGCCACGATCAGTTTGCCGACGCTGCGGTACTCGATGCCCTTGGCCTCGCAGTATTTCCAGAGCGCGCGACGCCCCTCGACGCACAGCTTGGCTTTGAGCGATCCCGGCTTGTAATAGATGCCCGAATGGATCACGCCGCTGTTGTGGCCGGTCTGATGGGTGGCGAGCAGCTCCTCCTTTTCGAGGAGCACGAGCTTCAGATGGGGGTGGCGCAGAAGCAGCTCCCGCGCGGTGGCGAGGCCGACGATACCGCCGCCTACGATCGCGATGTCGTACGTCATATCACGACGATTCTCGCACCTGGCGAAGGGGCCCGCTAGTGCGAATGTCGCGTTCCGCGGTGCGCGGGCGGCAAGGCGGCCCAGGCCGGCGCGGGGAAAACCCAAGCCATGACCACCACACTGACGCGTACGATTCCAGCCTTTAAGAACGAAGTTGTCAAGTCGTTTACCGACCCCGCGGATGCCGCGGCGATGAAGGCGGCGCTGGCCGCGGTCAAGGCGCGCCTTGGACAGCATTATCCCCTCGTGATCGACGGCGAACGCATCGAGACGACCAAACAGATTCGCTCGCTCAATCCGGCCCGGCCCTCGGAGGTCGTGGGTCTGACCAGCTCCGCGTCCAAAGAGCAGGCAAGTGCCGCGGTTGCTGCCGCCGCCCGCGCCTTCGAGACGTGGAAGCGCAAGAGCGCGCAGGAGCGCGCCGCGTTTATCTTTGAAGCCGCCGCAAAGCTGCGCGAGCGCCGCTACGACTACGACGCGCTGCTCGTGTACGAAGTCGGCAAGAGCTGGCCTGAAGCCGACGGCGACATCGCCGAAGCGATCGACTTCTTGGAATTCTACGCGCGCGAAGCGCTGCGATATGCGCAGCCGCATCCGGTCGTGCCGATCGAAGGCGAGCGCAACGAGATGGTCTACATTCCGCTCGGCGTCGGCGCGGTAATTCCGCCGTGGAACTTCGCCGGCGCGATCATGATCGGCATGACGGCAGCCGCAATCGTCGCCGGCAACACCGTGGTGCTCAAGCCGTCGAGCGACTCGGCGATCATCGCCGCGTGGTTCGTCGACCTCTTGCACGAAATCGGCCTGCCCAAGGGCGTGGTCAACTTCATTCCGGGTTCGGG
>DATKPZ010000095.1:0-5508 GCA_035523815.1 Alphaproteobacteria bacterium | reverse complement strand
GCCGGCCTACGTGCCGCGGGTCTGGGCGCGCAGGTGCGACACATCGTCGAACTGCTCGACGACGCCTATGGCGCTTGATACTCGCGCCAACGCACGATTAACTCGTTCTCGCGATGCACGAGGGCACAGCCCGCGCTGCTTTGCCACGTCCCGCTGCGATTGATGCCGAATCGATAGCCGACTGCGGCGCGCTCTCCCTCCACGATGATCTCGTCGATCTCGAAGCGCCAGGCCGGCCCGTCGCGAAAGAAGCGCGCGAAATGCGCGAAGATTGCATCACGTCCGACGATCGGCTCGCGCCCCGACTCATGATAGACCCCCTCGGGCGCGAAGAACGCCGAGGCACGATGCGCGTCGCCGCTTTGCCAGGCGCCGACGAGCTCTTCGATGAGCTGACGCATCGTCACGACACGAAACGCCCCTCGTCGTCATCCCAGCGATAGGGATGCTCGGTGGTGAGGTGCACGCCGCCGATCCACCGATCGAGCGGTTGCGCCGCGAGCCAGTCCTCGCCGCCCGCGAGCGCCGAGCGTCCCCGCGCCGTCGGTTCGAGCGCGCCGTCCATTCCTTCGATGAGCGGGGCAGGCTGCGCGCGCAGATCGCGCACGATTGCGGCGAAGGCGAGGTCCCCCAGGAAGGGTGCTTCCTCGCGGGCCTGCGCGCGGCGAAAAAGTTCGTCCGGCGTCCCCGGGCCGAACGCCACCGCCTGCAGCGCGTGGCGCTGCGAGCGCGAGAGACCGTCGTCGACCCAAGGAAATTCTTGGCACAGGCGACGCAGCGCCCCGCGCACGTGCGGGAGGCCCTGCGCATCGCGCTGGCTGCAGGCAAGGAGCGCTTGCGGATGCTCCTCGCGCAACGCATCCCAGATCACGCGCGCCTGCGCGAAGGTAGCTCCGGTCACCGTTTTACGCCGCGGGTACAAGGCGAGCAATTCGTCCGCGATCATGCTGCCCAGATACGCGTCGCTTTGGACCAGGCTGACGCTTCCCGGTTCCAACTGCATCCCCTCGAGCTCAACCAAAACTTGCACGAGCTGCAGTTGATCGTAGAGGTCATGTTCGAACCATAAGACGACTTCTGAAAACTCGGGCGCGCGCCGCAGCATCGCGTCGCGCGAGGAAAAATCGTGCAGGAGCTTGATCGGCTTGCCGAAGCCGCGCGAGGCGAGGTATTCGCCGCGCAGGCGGCTGAGCTGCTCCAATGTCGCGCCTGCCGGGACAGGACCATCATGAAGGGCGTCGCGCCACGGCACGTGCGTACCGACCACGCCGGCCTTCTTGAAGAGGTAGACGACGGCGTCGCCGTTGGTGACGTGCAGCGTGGCAGCTTGGCGCGAACTCATCTCGAATGGAGCGGTTCATGGCAGCGTTGCAATTTCATCCCGGCGCCTACCGCGACGAGCACGACTCGCGCGACCGGCACTTTGTCCCGCGGCTCGACCCGCTCCCGCGGCGTGCCGATCTTTCGCGCTTTTGCGGCAAGGTCTACCAGCAGTACCGAACGCAGAGCTGCAGCGCGAACGCGCTCGCGGCCGCGCTCACGGTGTACGCCAACCAGCACGACCTGCGGATGCCTGCGCCCTCGAGGCTCTTCATGTACTACAACGCGCGCGCGCTTACCCAAACCCAAGGGAAGGATTCCGGGACGACGATCCGCACGGCGATCAAGGCCGCCGTGCGCTACGGCGCCTGCCCCGAGCGGCAATGGCCGTTTCTCAAAAGCAAGATCACGGTGCGTCCGCTTCGCGCATGCTATCACGACGCGGCGCGGCCGCAGATTCGCTACGTCCGGATCGCGCAGGATCTCGATCATCTGCGCGCCGCGCTCGCACAGGGGCATGCGTTCGTCTTCGGCATCCAGGCCTACGGGGAGCCGTTCACGCAAGCCGCCGCGAGCGGGCGATTGCGTCTTCCGCGCAAGTCCGATACCTTCGTCGGCGGTCACGCTTTGATCGCGCTCGGCTACGATCGCGCAAAGAAGACCTTTCTCGCGCGCAACTCGCTCGGGCGTGGGTTTGCGAACGATGGCTTCTTTGCGATTCCCGACGCTTATTTTACCGATCCGCAGCTCACCTACGATTTTTGGGCAATCGGCGGTAAAACCGGGTGGTGATCCGGATACGGCGGCGGCGCGTAGTGCGGAATCGGATGCTCGCGTAGCTCCTTCATCGCTTCGGCCACCGCCGCTTCGAGTTGCGGATCGTGTCCTTCGCGTACGAGCCGGGGATCTTGCTGCACTTCGATGTTGGGTGACACACCGTGACCTTCGACCTCCCAATGTCCGTGCAAGCCGCCGATGGCCACGCGCGGCGCCATGACGCGTCCGCCGTCCATCAGCACCGGGTACCCGCCGATGCCGACGAGGCCGCCCCACGTCCGCACGCCCACCAGCGGTCCGAGACCCGCCTTCTTGAACAGCCACGGCATCGCGTCGCCGCCCGAACCCGCGTATTCGTTGATGATCATGACCTTGGGGCCGAAGACTGCGAGCGGTGGATCGATGTACGGCATGCCGTCGCGTCCGACGATGATCGCGCGCTGCTTGCGGCTGAGAACGTCGATCACGTAATCGGCGATTTGGCCGCCGTGATTGTAGCGCTCGTCGAGGATTACGCCCTCTTTGTTGATTTGCGCGAAGAAATAGCGATTGAAGTTGGTGAATCCGCCGTAGGCCGTGTCGGGCATGTAGACGTACCCGAGCTTGCCGCCGGAGAGCCGGTCCACTTCCTCGCGGTTATGCTCGATCCACGCGAGGTTGCGCAGCGCGAACTCGCTCGGCAGCGGCACGACCACGACGTCGCGCGCGCCGCTGCCGTCGGGATTCGGCCCAATGGTGATCGTGGTTTGCTTGCCGGCCGTCTCCTGGAAGTAGGCCGAAACCTCGCGGTCGGCATGCACGCCGATGCCGTTGACCGCGATCAGATAATCCCCGACCTTCACGTTGACGCCCGGCTGGGTCAGCGGCGCGTGAAGGGTTGGATTCCAGTTCTCGCCGCTGTAGATTTTGGCAAACCGGAAGCGGCCATGATCGACCGTATAGTCGGCGCCAAGCAAACCGACGTTGACGTGATCGGTCTTCGGCGGCGCCGTTCCCGGATAGACCCACAAGTGGCCGACCTCGAGATAGCCGATCATCTCGCGCGTGAGATAGGTGAAGTCCGAACGCGAAGCCAGTCCCGGCAAGAACGCGGCGAAGCGCTTCTCCGCTGCGGCGATATCGAGGCCGTGATAGTGCGGATCGTAGAACCAGTCGCGTTCGATGCGCCATGTCTCGCGGTACATCTGCGCCCACTCTTCGCGCGGCACGCTGCGCACTTCGAGGCCGCTCGTGGCGAGCGCGCCCAATGCGGGCGGAGGCGGACCCGGGAGCTGCGTCGGGACGATCGACCACTGCGGGACGAACAGACCGCGACCGATGAGCATCTTCTTCCCGTCGAACGAGACGCCGCCGAATGCGCTCACGCCCTCGGCGTACGGCATGACTTTGCGCGACGCATTCTCGTAGCGCCAAATCGTAAAGAGCGGCGGCAGGGGGTCGACGCTCACCAGCGGCGCTTGAGCCAAGAAGATCGTTCCGGCGGTCGCCGAGACGACCGCGGCATAATTTGCCTGCGGAATCGGCAGCGCGACGATCCGCTGACCGATCTCATCGAAGTCGATCGGCGCCATCTTTGGCGCGGAGGCCTTCCCGGCCGGCTTCTCTCCGGCGGATTTCGGCGCAGCCGAGGGTTTGGCTGGAGGCGATCCGCTCTCCGGCTCGTCGCTCGTCACCGGCTCGTCGTCGCTTTGCAGCGCAACCGGCGACGCGTCGGTCTTGTGCAGCACGGCGACGTAGACGTAGTTCGAGGTGGGATGCTCGTCGCTCTCCATGTCGAGCCCGTACGCCGTAAACCCGGTGTTGGTGCTCGAGAGGAAGTACAGGTACTTGCCGCTCTTGTCGAACGCGGGACTCGTGGCGTCGCTCATTCCGTCGGTGATCTGATGGGCGCTGCCGTCCTGCGTGTCGTAGATGTCGATCGCGTGCAAGAAGTTCGTCAGCTCTTTGTTGTACGCGATGTACCGGCTATCGGGCGACCACACGGCGCCGAACTGATTTGCGCCGAAGACTTCGTAAGGCTGCTCCGCCACTTGCACGGGCTTGGGATGTTCTTCGCTGACGTTGATGTAGAAAAGCCGGCCGTGCTTATCTTCGTACGCGATCTTTTTGCTGTCGGGCGACCACGTCGGCGAATAGTAGAATGACGGATGCTCCGCGAGCTGGTAGACGCGCTCGGGCAAGAGACCTTTTTGGTCCTTGAGGCGCAGCGTGTATTCGCCGCTCGCATCGGAGAAGTACGCAATCCACTTACCGTCGGGTGACCACGCCGGATCGCGCTCCATAATGCCGGGGGTTTGGGTGAGATTGCGAACCGAGCCGTTCTCGACCGGAACGGTCAGGATGTCGCCGTGTGCTTCGAACACGGCGCGCACGCCCGTCGGCGAGATGGCCGCGTTCTGGATCTGATTCGACACCGGCACCCACTGCGGCCGAAGTTCCGGTAGTTCGTCGGCAATGGTGATCGGCACGGCGCGATCCGTGTGCGTCGCCGGATTGTAAAGATAGATCGCGTCGAACTTCGAGTAGACGATTTCGCCGTCGTTGGCCGAGGCCGAGACGATGTCGAAGCCGCGAGGATTCTCCACCACCGGCTTCACGTCGTGCGTGCGCTCGTCATAGCTGTAGAGCGCATAGTGCCCTCCGACGCGATCGGAAACGAAATAAATCGTGTCGCCGATCCACATCGGGAAGCGATCGTTGGAGTTGTTGCGTGGAATCGCGACCACCGAGGAATCGGCGAGATTCGCAATCCAAATCGGCGTCGTTTGGCCGCCGCGGTAGTCTTGCCAGTACGGTTCCCACTGGTTGTTGGGCACGTAGGCGAGATGACTCGCATCGGGCGAGTACGATGCCGCGGTTCCGTCGGGGAGCGGAAGTTCGGCCGGAATGCCGCCGCCGCGCGGAATCGTGTAGAGCTGGGTTGCGTCGTTTTCGCTATGACGGTGCGAAGCAAACAGAATCTTGCTGCCGTCGGGCGTCCATCCGATCACCATGTCGGCGCCGGGGTGATAGGTCAATCGCACGGGCTCGCCGCCCGAGGCCGGCACCGTATAAACGTTCGTACTGCCGTCGTAGTCGGCGCTGAAGGCAATCGTCGAGCCGTCGGGCGAGAAATACGGCGCGCCGTTGAGACCAAATCCGCTCACCAGACGCCGCGCCACGCCGCCGTCGTGCGAGACGACCCAGATGTCGCCGCCGTAGACAAATGCAATTTGGGTGCGGCTCACGGTCGGGCTCTGGAGAATGAGGGGATTGGCGGCGGAGGCGGGCGCTAGCGATACGCCCAGCAGCAAGGCCGCGAGTGCGAACGAACGTGCAATCGACATTTGTCGCGGATTGGGCTTGCCGCCGGTCGGTCCCTTTATGTCGCAATTCCGGCACTGGCCGGCGCGTTTTTCGGGTAGGATAGGC
>DATKPZ010000094.1:0-3275 GCA_035523815.1 Alphaproteobacteria bacterium | reverse complement strand
GACGGAATGGTGATCCAGCCGGGAAACGCACGGGGATCGCGGCCGCCCATGCCGTCGTCGGTGTACCCCAGCCAGCCGGTGGTCGTAAAGGTGTGTCCAAAGATGGTCGTGGTTCCCACGCCCATGGAGGGAGAACCGATTTCGAGGACGCGATGCGCGGGGTTCGTGGTATCGGACGCATCGAGAAACGGCGCCGCGTTGAAAATCTGCAGGCCGCTCGAGACTAGGACCGCAAAGGCGATGACCCAGAGCCAGTGGCTCGCACGCGTCGCGATCGTATACCGGTAGATCCGTTGGCCGAGCTTCATGTCACCACTATAACGCCTCCAAGGCAGCCCTGGATCAAAGGCCGAAGCACAAAAGCCTCCATGACAACGATCCAGGTTACTCGAGAAGGCGCCGTTGCGCGCGTGACGCTCGCCCGGCCCGAGGTTCGCAACGCCTTCAACGCCGAGGTGATCCGCGAGCTGCGCGAGGCCTTCGTGTCGCTCTCGCAGGACGAGGGGGTCCGCGCGGTGGTGTTGGCGGGCGAGGGCAAGACGTTCTCCGGCGGCGCCGACGTCAACTGGATGCGCGGGGCCCTCGAACTGAGCTACGACGAAAACGTCGCCGACGCGCAAGCGATGAGCGATATGTTTCGTGCGATCGATCGGTGCAGCAAGCCGGTGATCGGCCGCATCCACGGAGCGGCGCTCGGCGGCGGGGCCGGACTCGCCGCGGCCTGCGACATCGTCGTTGCGGCGGACGACGCGATATTCGGATTTACCGAGGTGAAACTCGGGATCATTCCCGCGGTCATCTCGCCGTTTGTGCTCGCGAAGATCGGCCAATCGCAGGCTCGCGCGCTCTTTCTCACCGGCGAACGCTTCTCGGCGCGGCACGCGCTGACGATCGGCCTCGTGCATCAGGTCACGGACGAGGACGACCTCGACAAAAGCATCGCCCGCGTGACACGCGAACTCCTGAGCGCGGGACCCAGCGCGATCGCTGCGGCAAAAACGCTGATTTCTCGCGTGACCGCCGCGAGCTATGACGAGACTCGGGGCATCACCGCAGCGATGATCGCCACGCAGCGCACGAGCGATGAAGGGCAAGAAGGGCTGCGCGCATTTCTCGAGCGGCGCCCGCCGTCTTTCGCCGCGGACCACGACGCGTGATCCAACGCCTGCTCGTTGCGAATCGCGGTGAGATCGCCGTACGGATCGCGCGCGCCGCGCGCGAAATGGACATCACGGCGCTCGGCATCTACTCGCAAGCCGATGCCGGCGCGTATCATCTGCAGTTTATGGACGACGCGCGCTGCGTCGGACCCGCGCCCGCCGCCGAATCCTACCTCAACATCGACGCCGTGATCGCCGCGGCGATCAGCATGAAAGCCGATGCCGTGCATCCCGGGTACGGGTTTCTCTCCGAACGCGCGGCGTTCGCGCAGGCGTGCCTCGACGCGGGCCTGATCTTCGTGGGTCCGGCGCCGAGCGCGATGGCGGCGATGGGCAGCAAGATCGACGCCAAACACCGGGTGCGCGCATCGAACGTCCCGACCGTTCCGGGCTACGACGGTGAGGATCAATCGCTCGCGCGCCTTCGCGAGGAGGCAAAAAGCGTCGGTTTTCCGCTGCTCATCAAAGCCAGCGCCGGCGGCGGGGGGCGCGGGATGCGCGTCGTCGAGTCACCGGACGCATTTGACGATTCGCTTGCTGCGGCCAAGCGCGAAGCGCTGGCGGCATTCGGTGACGATGCGGTGCTCTTGGAGCGCTATCTACGCGATCCACGGCACATCGAGTTTCAAGTTCTCGCCGACGCGCATGGTTCGACGATTCATCTGGGCGAGCGCGAATGTTCGATCCAACGCCGCCACCAAAAAATCGTCGAGGAGGCGCCATCGGTTGCGCTTTCCCCAGAGCTGCGCGCGGAGATGGGCGCGGCCGCCGTGCGCGCCGCGACGTCGGTCGGGTACGTGAATGCCGGCACCTGCGAGTTCATGCTCGACGGCGACGGAAAATATTACTTTCTCGAGATGAACACGCGTCTGCAAGTCGAGCATCCGGTGACGGAACTGGTCTACGGGGTCGATTTAGTGCAATGGCAACTGCGTATCGCCAACGGAGAACGGCTCACGCTGGATCAAGCGGACGTTCGTCCGCGCGGCTGGGCGATCGAGACGCGCATCTATGCCGAGGATCCCGCCAATCATCTGCTTCCGTCCACCGGACGCATTACGCGCTGGCAGCCGCCCGAAGGCCCCGGCGTCCGCCTCGATGCGGGGGTGAGCACCGGCAGCGACGTGAGCGTGTATTACGACCCGATGCTCGCGAAACTGATCGTGTTCGGCAGCGATCGCGCCCACGCCATCGCGCGGCTCGAAAACGCGCTCGACGACTTCGCGATCGAGGGCGTGCGCGCGAACCTTCCGCTTTTGCGGTGGATCGTGCGTGACGAGTGGTACCGCGATGGGCGAACCACGACGAGCTTTCTCGCCGAGCGCCTGGACGAGTCGATCTTCGCACCGCAGGCCGTTCCGCGCGAAGCGGCGGTCTATGAAATCGCACGCCGTTTGCTGGACGGCGAGGTTCCCTGGCGGGTCGGCGGCATCGGCATGCCGATTTGGATCGCGTCGGGCGCGAGTGCGTATCGCGTTTGGGCATCGCAAGCCGGCGCGGGGCGCTGGCTGCTCTCGGGCGACATCGAGGGAGAGCTGCGTGCGCATCGCGCCGGCGCGCGCGTAGCCGCGTCGTTCTACGGAACGCCGATAGCTGATTCGGCTGCCGCGTTCGAAGCGATCGCGCCGCCGGCCGCGCAGTCCAGCGGACACGCCGCGTCGGCGGGGTTGGGCGACGGCAAAGTGACCGCGCCGATGCCGGGAAAAATCGTGACCGTCGCGGTCGCACCAGGTGCGGCGGTCGAAGAGCACGCGCTGCTGGTCGTACTCGAAGCAATGAAGATGGAACACCGCATCGAGGCGTCGTTCGCCGGCGTCGTCGGCGCCGTATTGGTCGAGCCGGGTCAGATCGTCCCGGCCGGCGCCGCGCTGGTGGAACTGCGCGCGCCGTCGAAGGCGTCCTCATGAGCATGAAGCTCCCCAAATCCGTCACCATCGTCGAAATGGGTGCGCGCGACGGGCTCCAAAACGAGCACGCGTCGATCGCCACCGCCGACAAGATTCGCTACATCGACCTGCTCTCGCAAACGGGTTTGCGCTGGATCGAAGCGACCTCATTCGTGAGCCCGAAGGCCATCCCGCAGCTCGCGGACGCCGCCGAGGTCTTTGCGGCAAT
>DATKPZ010000093.1:0-3094 GCA_035523815.1 Alphaproteobacteria bacterium | reverse complement strand
GATCCGGCTTGGGCTTGTGGCGCCGGCGCGGACAAATAGTATCCGTTGGGATAGCCGTTGGCCGGGGTTGCAGGTATGGCCGGCGTGGTTCCGCCCTCGAGCGCGCAGCCGACGTAATAACAAGCGTACTCCTGCGACCCGGTGGCGTTTTCGCGGTCGACGTCCATCCCGATCTTCCACGTGTGGCGGTCGCTGGAATGTAGTTCGGAGACCCGCACGCCGACGTAGCTTGCGTAGGTGGACGAGCTCAGCCCGACGTTGTTGATGTAGTTCGGGGTCACGCCGTCGACGTTGCAATCCGGATAGTTATCGGAATCACCGTCCGGGGCGCAGCCGAAGTTTGGTCCCATGCCCTGCACGTCGGCCGCCAAGTCGCCATTGTAGTCCACGCGCGTGGATCGGAACCACGGAATGAGCTGGAAGACGCCGTTGCCGTCGCGAGAGACCTGCGTGAAGTTGATGTTGGCAAAGCGGTCGTACTCGAGCTGGGTATCGTCGGTCCCAGGCGTCGCGTAGATTGGATCGTTGGGGTTGTTGGGATCGATATTGATCGGAATCTGGAACTGTGAGAACTGATTGGAGAAATCCGCGGCAATCGTTGCCCGGTCGCTGAGCTTGCTGACCCAGCGAAGGTATTGATCGCTCGACGAGCTCTGATCGTGAATCGGCTGGTACGTCGGTGCGTCGAGTCCCCGGTTCGTGCTCGAGGTGTTGAGGTCCAGAAAGAGCTCGTTGTTGCCGAAGCGCGAGATGGTGTCGAGCTGTCCGAGTCCCTGCGCCTGATTGCCGGCGCCGCCGGTAATCGTCCCGTACGTGCCTTCGGGAATATTTTCGAAGCGGTCGGTGCTGATGTTGACGACCGCGCCGATGCGATCGCCGCCATACTCGGCGGGAATCGCACCGGTGAGAATCTCGAGCGAGTTGATGTTCTTGGGGTCGAGGATCTCGGCGAAGTTCGACGTGGTTGCCAGCGGCAAAGGCGCGCCGTCGACTTCGTAGGTGATCCCGTGAAAACCGTTGGCCACGGGTTCGTTGTAAGAAAACTGGACGATGCCCGGGGCTGTTTCGACCAGCCGGTTGAGGCTGTCGCTCACCGGGGAGGTGCGGATCTGCGCATTGTCGATCGTCGTGGCCGCAACCGGCGTTCCGCCGACGCCGGCGTTCGCGCTGACCGCGGTGACGATGATGGTTTTGAGCATGTCCAGGTTCACCGTCGCGACCGTGTCGGTATGGACGTCGACGTCGACCGTACGATCCGTCGCGCCGTTGACGTGGACGGTCAGGCGGTAATGACCGAAGGGAATGGCCGCGAACGAGTACTCGCCCTGGGCGTTCGTCGTGGCGGTGTAGCGCGAGCCTTCGCCGGTGAGGGTTAGCGAGGCGCCCGCGCGGGGCGTGCCTGATTCCGTGATGACGCCGTGAATGATGCCCGTATCGGCGGCGAGCGCCGGCACCGCGGAAAATATTATGCACGCGGCAACGAGTGCCGCGATCCATCGAGACATGAAAACTCCTCTGAAAAAAGTGAAGCTAGACGGGGAGAAGCTTCACGCCCGGCGGAGGCCGAGCGAAACGCCGGTAGACAAACGCTGCGCGGCGCGCAGAGGAGCGATGGGCGAAACGGCGGCGGAAGCACGCCGGCCGGCGCACGAACGGTGCGCGCGCGATGGCAAAGACGATCGCGGCGATGGCGCTCACGAGGGCTCGCGCCGCGAGGAGCAGGACGATGCTCGTGGCGGCGAGCGCCACGGCCACGAGGAGGATAGGGGCATGCCACGGATGCTCGGGCTCGAGCCCTTCGATGATCGCGAACCACAGCGTTGCGCTCGCGGCCAGCCCAGGGAGGTCCGGGAGCACCGGTCGCAGCCGCGCGGCCAAGATCGATCCGTCGGCATGGCGCGTCGCGCCGAGCCAGGCCAGCACCGCGACCCCCGCGCCGAAGCCTCCCGCGCCCGCGAAGGCCAGGAGTTCGAGCACGGTATGGAACGAGCCGCCGGCGACGTGGTTGTTGCCGTAGCTGACGGTGTGGGCCAAGAGCGCGGCGAGCAACCCAAGCAAGCCGACTCCCGGCAACTGCCGGAGTCTCACGATTGTTACCATTCTACGTGGGCCGCAGGGGGTGCCTGGAGGCCACGTCGTATCAGGTGGACCCGATCATGAATAGCCGTCTTCCCTTAGAGAACGCTGATACCGTCAGCTTAGTGTGCGCGCTGCTGGTGCGCTTCCCGGAGCTCGCGTCGATTCGCTCGATGCCGGCCGAGGGCAGCGTGCGGCTGACCTTTGCCTTGCGCGCCCGGCTCGATAAGCGTGCGCAAGCGGCGCTGGCTGAAGCGATCGAGGATCATGTCAACGGGTACCTGATGCTGGCCAAGGACGAGTCGCGGGCAATGCGGATCGAATGCGAGGGCGACCGCTCCACGACCTTCGTTCACGTCACCCGCGACACCGAGAGCTTCTCAAAGGAAGAACTGGAACTGATCGTGGCCCTGTTGCGCGAGCGTTACCCTGAGGCGCTGGTCAGAAATCCGCAGCCCGAGGACCATCTCGACGCCGATCCGGCGGCGCAGGACGAGGCGGCGCTCTACGCCGTCGAAGCGCTACGCGATCCGGCGCAGTCCAAGAGTCTGGTCGGTTTTCGCGAAGAGGCGCGAGTGCTGGTCTACTTTTTGAAATCGCAACGGAAAGCGAAGGCGTCGTCTCGCCGCTAGAACCTCTCAATCTCCTATTGATCGGCGACGTGATGGGCTCGCCGGGCCGCGACACGCTCAAGCGCTGTCTTGCGCTCGTTCGCGAGCAGCATCAGATTCATGCCTGCATCGCCAACGGCGAAAACGTCGCGGGCGGTTTCGGCTTGACCGCGCAGACTGCGCAGGAGCTGTTCGAAACGGGCGTCGACTTTATCACGAGTGGGAACCACATTTTCGACAAGCGCGATTTCAAGACGTACTTGGATTCGAGCGATCGCGTGCTGCGCCCGGCCAATTACCCGCCGGGGCTTCCGGGCAAGGGCCACGGGACGTTCGTTGCCGACGGCGCGACCGTGGGTGTGCTCAACGTCATGGGCCGCACGTTTATGCCCACCGTCGACGATCCG
>DATKPZ010000092.1:0-5249 GCA_035523815.1 Alphaproteobacteria bacterium | reverse complement strand
CTCACGATCGAAGGCGATCGCGTCGTCGAGATTCGCAACGCCGGGGAGGGCGTAGCCGTCGATGCGAGCGCCGCCTGCATCACGCCGGGCATGGTCAACGCGCACGTGCACCTGATCGGCAGCGGTGAACCCAACACGATGAGCGCGGTCGCACTGATGAACCAAAACCAAATGATGCTCGCGGCGGTCGCCAACGCGGCAAAATCGCTACGCGCGGGCGTGACCACGGTACGCGATCTCGGCTCGCCGCACGGCATCGCCGCGGCCTTGCGAGACGCGATCGACACCGGCGCCGTTGCGGGGCCGCGCATGCGCGCGTCGGGCCGGGCCCTGTGCATGACCGGCGGTCACGGATGGTGGATCGGGCGCCCCGTCGATAGCCCGTGGGACGCGCGTAAGGCGGTGCGCGAAGAACTGCTTGCGGGCGCAGATTGCATCAAGGTGATCGCGACCGGCGGTGTCCTGACCAAGGGCGCCGTGCCGGGTAACGCGCAGCTTCTCCCCGACGAACTCGAATCGGCGATCTCCGAAGCGCACCGTCACGGCCTGCGCGTCGCCTCGCACGCGATCGGCACCGAAGGCATCAAGAACGCGCTGCGCGCCGGAATCGACTCGGTCGAGCACGGGTTCTTGCTCGACGACGAAGCGATCGAACTCTTCAAGGCGCGCGGCGTCTGCCTCGTCCCCACGCTCTCCGCTCCCACGTGCATTCTCGACCACGTTCACGACGGATCGCAACCGGACTGGGTGATCGAGAAGACGCAGCGCCTGAACGATGCGATTCTGCAAAACATTCGCCGCGCGTACGAAGCGGGCGTGAAGATAGCGGGCGGCTCCGATGCCGGAACCCCCTATAACCTTCACGAGAACTACGCGCAGGAAGTCGAGCTGATGCACCGCCTGCTCGGCATGACGCCGCATCAAGCCCTCCACGCCGCAACGAATGTCGGCGCCGAGCTGACCGGGCTGCACCGAGGAACGCTGGCGCCGGGCGAACCGGCCGACCTGCTCATGCTCTCGCGCGATATCAATGAAGACATCCGCACGCTGCGCGAACCGCAGCGCGTGATCAAAGCGGGAATCGCGATCTCCCGCTAGCGATGGACGATCTCGCCGGCCTGCGCCTCGCCGTGCTCGCGCCGATCGCGTGGCCCACGCCGCCGAGCGGCTATGGGCCGTGGGAGCAAATTGCCGCGAATATTGCCGAGGGCATGCGCGCTCGCGGGCTCGACGTGACGCTCTTTGCTACCGGAAACTCCCGCTTTTCGGGAAAGGTCGCCTCGGTCGTTCCCGTCGGCATCAACCAAGACCCCGCCCTGAACAGCGACGTGTTCACCGCCCTGCACATCGGCGAGCTCTTCCGGCGCGGCTCCGACTTCGACTTGATTCACAACAACTTCGACTGGAAGCCGATGACGTACGGCCTAGCGACCACGGCGCCGCCGCTGCTGACCACGATTCACGGCTTCTCGTCGCCACAGATTCTCGCCGCCTACTATGCCTGCGCGCAGCGCAGTTTCTTTTGCTCGATCAGCAACGCTGACCGCGATCCGGGCTTGAGCTATCTGAGTACCGCGTACAACGGCATCGACCCCGGTGAATTCACCTTTCGCGATCGCCCCGGTGACTATCTCGTCTTTTTGGGGCGTTTCCATCCCGAGAAAGGCACGCACCTGGCGATCGAAATCGCCAAACGCTCGGGCGTGCGTCTGAAAATGGCCGCGATCCCGCACGACGAGGAATACTTTCGCGAGCAGGTCGCGCCGCATATCGACGGCGACCGCGTGCAATTCCTCGGCGCCGTCGAACGCGAGGCGCGCGACGAACTGCTTAGCAACGCGCTGGGACTGGTTCACATGACCACTCGTCCGGAACGCTTCGGACTGACGATGGTCGAAGCGATGGCTTGCGGCACGCCCGTACTCGGCGCCGCGATGGGCTCGGTCCCTGAGATCGTGGTCGACGGGGTCACCGGATTCGTGTGTGCGGGCATCGAGGACGCCGTCGCAAACGTGCCGCGGCTCGCAGCGCTCGATCGCCGCGCCTGCCGCGCCCGCGTCGAAGCCGAGTTCACCGTTGAGCGCATGATCGATCGGTATCTCGAAGCTTACCGCTTCGCGCTCGCAGCAAAGACGCCGCCGCCGCCGACGCAAGAGCAACTCCGGTGGCGCGCACACGACTGGTGGGATCGCCCGATGGCCTATACGGACATTCCGGAGAAGCCGCGCTCACTCGAGTTCTAGTCTTGCCACCCGAGTTTTGCGTGTGCGGCTTTGGCCCGCGCGATCGAGGGTTCGTCGATCGGCCCATCGACCAGCATCGTGAAATGCCCCATCTTGCGGCGATTGACGGCGTGGTGTTTTCCGTACATGTGCAGCACGATCGACGGATCGGAGAGCAGCTCGGCTTCCCCCGTGAGGTGATCGCCTTTACCGGTCCCCAGGATGTTCATCATGATCGCGCTGCTGTGCATCTTCGGCTCGACGAGCGGCAGCTCGCAAACCGCACGAACCTGCTGTTCGAACTGCGAGCACTGCGTCACGTCGATCGTGTAATGCCCGCTGTTGTGCGGACGGGGAGCGATTTCGTTGACGAGCAGTTCGCCGTTCGGCAGTAAGAAGAGTTCGACGCAGTAGGTACCCACGATGCCAAGCTTCTTGCCGATGGTCGTTGCGATCGAACGCGCGCGCAATCGCGCGTTATCGCTGATGCGCGCGGGCGCGACGGTCATCGCAAGGATACCCTGATCGTGCGTGTTTTCGCCAACGGGATAACAGACGATTTTGTCGCCGGCGTCTCGCGTCGCGACGATGCTAAGCTCGCGCACGAACGGAACGACGCGCTCGTAAATGAGCTTCGCTCCTTTGGCGGCCGAGAATCCGGAACGCGCTTGATCGAGCGAGGTGACGCGCCACTGTCCCTTGCCGTCGTACCCGCCGCGCGCGGTCTTGAGAATGGCGGGAAACCCGATGCTCATGCCGGCTTCGGAGAGATCGTCGAGTCGATTGATCTCGGTAAAGTCGGCGGTCGCGACGCCGACCGAACGAACGAAGCGCTTTTCTAAAAGGCGGTCCTGCGTGACCCGCAGGACGTCGCTCGACGGCGTTACGCGATAGCCGTGCTGCTCGAGATACTCAACCGACGTAATCGCGATGTTCTCGAACTCGTAGGTGACGACGTCGGTGCGCTGCCCCAACTGCTCGATCGCCGCGGTATCGTCATAGCTCGCGACGATTTGCTCGTCGGCTACTTGCCCGCACGGCGAGTGTTCCTGCGGATCGAGCACGACGACGGCGAAGCCCATTCGTTTGGCTTCGAGCGTAAACATGCGCCCAAGCTGCCCTCCGCCGATGACGCCGATCGTGCGAATCACGGATTGCTCGACGCCGCGGCATCGTGCATGCGCTGCACGTACGCTGCCAGCAAGTCGGCTACCGTGTCGTCATGGAGCGCAACGATGCGCGCCGCGAGGAGCGCGGCGTTCACCGCGCCGTTGATTGCCACCGTCGCGACCGGCACGCCGGCCGGCATCTGGACGATCGAAAGGAGTGAATCGAATCCGCTCAGCGCCTTCGATTGAATCGGTACCCCGATCACCGGCACGAGCGTTTTTGCCGCAACCATCCCGGGCAGGTGCGCGGCTCCGCCGGCGCCCGCGATGATCGCGTGCAAGCCGCGCGAGCGAGCGCCCTCCGCGTAGGCGAACATCTCATCCGGCATGCGATGCGCCGAAACGACACGCATCTCGCAGGGAATCTGCAGCTCTTCCAGGGTCTCGCGCGCGGGGTCGAGGATCTCCCAATCCGATCGGCTTCCCATAATGATGCCGACCAGGGGACGTGTTGCTTGCGTCACGTTGCAGGCGCTTCGAGTCGCGGCGTTGGACACCCTACGGAAATGTCCGTGTTTTTGATAGGCGTCAACTATTGGCCGTGCCGCAGCGCGATGTACATGTGGCAGCGCTTCGACCTCGGCGAGATTCGCGCAGATCTGGCGCACATCAAAGGGCTCGGCTTTGATCTGGTGCGGTTCTTCCTTCGCTGGGACGACTTTCAGCCGGCGCCCGACCGCATGGACGAAGCCATGCTGCGCCGCTTCGACGCCGTAATGCAGGCGATTTCCGATGCCGGCCTGCGCGCGATGCCGACGCTCTTCTGCGGGCACATGAGCGGCGTTAACTGGCTGCCCGCGTGGTCGCTGGACCCGCAAACGCCGCACGGTCGCTTCCGCACGGTCACCAACAACGCGATTTCACCGTATGGCATCGGCGATTTCTATCACGATCCGGCACTGCTCGATGCACAAGAGCTCTTTGCACGCCGGGTCGGCGAGCGCGCCCGCGAGCATCCCGCACTCTATGCGTGGGATTTGGGCAACGAATTCTCCAATCTGCGTGAACCGCAAACGCCCGGGCACGCGGCCGGCTGGAGCGCGCGGCTGACGCACGCGCTGCGGGAAACCTCGGGCCGCGACGTGACTGGCGGAACACATGGCGAGGACGTCGAGCGCGACCGGCATCTGCGGCCGTCGACGCTGGCGGCCCCATGGTCGATTGCGACGATGCACGGTTATTCGGTCTACGCGACCTTTTCTCGCGGTCGTCTGGATACGGACGTCGTGCCGTTCTATGCCCAGCTCATGCAAAGTTTCACGCGCAAGCCGCTGCTCTTTAGCGAATTCGGAAACCCGGTGTGCGCCGCGAGCGCGCGAACCGCCGGCGCCTTTGCGTGTCTGGACGACGACGAGATGAGCGCTTACGCGCAAACGGTGCTCGAGCGACTCCATGCGATCGGAACGATCGGCGCAATGTGGTGGTGCTGGTCCGACTACGCGCAGGCGCTGGCGAACAGCCCGCCTTTCGATGAAGCCAAGCATGAGTTTCACTTCGGGATGGTCCGCGCTGATGGAAGCGAACGGCCGGTGGCGCACACACTGGCGCGCTTTGCCGCGGAGCGCCGAAGGGTTCTCGATGCGCCCCCGCCGATCGCCGACGAGTCGGATTTCTACGCGAGCCTTCCCGGAGGTATCGATGCGCTCTATCATCATTACCGGCGCTAGCTCCGGGATCGGCGCCGCGCTCGCGCGCCGTGCCGCATCGAGCGGGTGGGCCGTGTTGATGGTGGCGCGCCAGGCCGACCGCTTGCACGCGCTCGCGCAAGAGCTGAGCGAACGCGGAGGTTCGGTTGACGTGCTTGCCGCCGACGTGCTCGAAAAAGAAGCGCCGCACGCGATCGTGGAGCGCGCCGTGC
>DATKPZ010000091.1:0-5430 GCA_035523815.1 Alphaproteobacteria bacterium | reverse complement strand
TCGTAGACGTAGAGCGTCCCGGCTTCGCGGGTCATGCAACATGCCTTTCGATGATGTGTTTCGCCATGGTCAGCGATTCGATGAAGACCTCGTCCCGTGTCCGGGCGAGAATTGCGCGCTCGACCAGCGAGGCAAGGTCGACGGTGTGCAAAGGCGCGCAGCGTGACGGACACGCGGCGGATCCGGTGACGTCGAGGCAGATCGCGTCCTGATCTTGGGGATGCACGCTCGCGCAGAACGATGCATGCTCCGTGGCCAGCACCACCTTCGAGAGCCGTCGCGCGGGCCCGTCGCGAATCATGCTGAAGTGTACGGTGCCGCTTTTTGCCGAAAACGTCGAACCGTCGAGCGGCGTCCACGCAAGACGGCTCGCAAGCCAGCCGAGCAGATAGTACATCTCCGCATCCGATCCCGCGGTCACCTCGACCTTGCGCACCAGGTCCAGCTCGGCGCGGCAGTCGGGCTCGTCAAAAAACTCCGCGATCAATTCTTGCCAGGCTACGAGGCGCAGATAGGCGACGTCCTGGATCAAAATCTCGGGATGACGCTCCACGAACTCAGTCAGATCGCGCAGCGGCCGCTCGTCGGTGCGCGCAACGGACGTACTGCAGATCGTCGTCGTCGCGCGGCGCGCGAGGGTCAGGAAACGCTCATCGGCCGAGAGCGCTTGCGCGATCCAGAGCAGCACGACCGGTGCTTCGGGAAGCTCGAGCATCGTCAGCGCGGCCTCGAGTTCGCTTGGGCTCGCGTGCGCGACACCGATCTCGACCCATTCGCTACGCGACGGAGGCTCGATGACGCGCTCGCCCTCGCTTTTGTTTGCGTCGAATACGACCACGCGGGAAGGATGCTTCTGCGCGAGTGCGTGCGCGCGGCCCCGCACCCAATCTGCTCCCTCGCCGTCCCCAAAGAAGATCACGAAGGTCATCGTCGCGGTCTTCATGGCGCCCGGATCGTGGCGGCCCTTCGCGAGCGCGTCGACGACCGGATGGACGTCGAGACTCACAACGCGCGCCACTCCGGGAAGAGCGTGAAGGCCGAGGGCGGACCCTGCGATCCCGCGGGATAGTTCGGGAAGCTGAAATCTTTGGTGTGCTGCCACACGTCGAGCACGGGCGTGACGATCTCCCATGCGCGCTCGACCGCGTCCCATCGCGTAAACAGGGTTTGATCGCCGCGCATCGCGTCGCCGATCAATCGTTCGTACGCGGGCGGCGACTGGACGCCGAAGCCGGTCCCGTAATTGAAATCCATGAACACGCTGCGGATGTGATTCTTCATTCCCGGGACCTTCGCGGAAAAGCGCATCGCCACGCCCTCTTCGGGTTGAATCTTCATCACCAGCACGTTGGGCTCGATCGTATCGGTGCGCTCTCCGTAGATGCGGTGCGGAATGGGCTTGAAGGTCACGGCGATCTCCGAGGTCTTCTTGGCGAGGCGCTTGCCCGAGCGCAGGTAGATCGGGACGCCGGCCCAGCGCCAATTCTCGATCGTCAGCCGCACCGAGGCGAACGTCTCGGTATTGGATTGAGGATTGACGTCGGGTTCTTGGCGGTAGCCGATCACGGCCTTGCCGTTGATCGTGCCCGGTCCGTACTGGCCGCGGGCCGACATCGACTGAACCTCGCCGTGCTCGGGCGGTTCGATCGATTGCAACACCTTGAACTTTTCGTTGCGGATCGCGTCGGCGTCCGAGCTCGATGGCGGTTCCATCGCAACCAGCGCGAGCAAGTTCATGACGTGGTTCTGAATCATGTCGCGTAGCGCGCCGGCATTGTCGTAGTAGCCGCCGCGCAGTTCGACGCCGAGTTGTTCGGCCGCGGTTATCTGCACCGATTGAATGTAGTTGCGGTTCCAGACCGGCTCGAAGATCGTATTCGCAAAGCGCAGCGCCATGATGTCCTGCACCGGCTCTTTGCCCAGGTAATGATCGATGCGGTAGACTTCGGACTCGCGGAAGACCTTGTCGACTTCGGTTTGCAAAGCGCGCGCCGACTCGAGATCGGTGCCGAACGGTTTCTCGACCACGATGCGGCCCCAGCCGTCCTGCTGCTGATTCAGGTCGGCTTCGCGCAAGAGCTCGATGATCGTCGGGAAGACCGACGGTGGGGTGGAGAGGTAGAAAAGCCGGTTCCCCTTCGTGCCCAGATCCTTGTCGTTTTGCGCGATTTGCTTGGCCAATTCGCCAAAGGTTTTGTGATCGTCGAATTCGCCGGTGACGTAACTCAAGCGCTTGGCGAAGTCTTCCCAAATCGCGCCCTGGGGCTTTTGATCCGCAGGTGCAAACTGATCGAGTTGCTCTTTGCAATAGTCGCGAAATCCGTCGTTGTCGTACTCGGCGCGTGAAACGCCCACGACGGCGAAGTCGTTGGGCAGCGTGCCGTGCAAACGCAGAGAGTAGACGGCCGGCAGCAGCATGCGCTTGAAAAGGTCGCCGCTGGCGCCGAAGAACACGATCGTACACGGGTCACTGATCCGTTCGGTATGAAGTCCCGCGCGCAGCGGGTTCTCGGATTGACCGTCGACCGAGACCGTTGCAACCGCTTCAGGCATGAGTCTCCGTCTTCACGGCGTGTCCGCCGAACTGGTTGCGCAGTGCGGCGATGACTTTCGCGCTGAACGACTCTTCTTGACGCGAGACGAAGCGCTGCATCAGCGAGAGCGTGATGACCGGAGCGGGAACGTTTTGATCGATCGCGGCCTGCACCGTCCACCGTCCCTCGCCCGTGTCTTCGACGTAGCCGCGGATGTCTTTCAGGCCGGGGTCGGCCTTAAAGGCCAGCACCGCAAGTTCGAGGAGCCACGAGCGCACGACGCTACCGTAACACCAGACCTCGGCGACTTGCTCCAGGTCGAACTCGAACGGCGCAGTTTCGAGGATCTCGAAGCCTTCGCCGTAGGCCTGCATCATGCCGTACTCGACGCCGTTGTGCACCATCTTCGAAAAGTGACCGGCCCCGGCTTTGCCGACGTGGGCATAGCCCTTGGGCGGCGCAAGCGTCAAGAAGATCGGCTCGCACGCCTTGACCGCGATGTCGTCGCCGCCGACCATCAAGCAGTAACCCTCTTTGAGGCCCCAGATGCCGCCGCTCGTGCCGGCATCGACCAGATGCACGCCTTTGGCCTTACAGCGTTCGTAGGCGGCGAGTCCATCCTTCCAATTGGTGTTGCCGCCGTCGATGATGATGTCGCCGCTGCTCAAGATGCCGGTCAATTCGTCGATCGTGTCGTCGGTCGGTTTGCCCGAGGGAACCATGATCCACACGACCTTCGGTGAGCCGCTCAGCTTTCCGCACAGATCGCGCAACCCGCTGGACGAACTTGCGCCGCCGGAGGCTGCCTGCGCGACCGCATCCGCGCTGCGGTCGTAGACGACGACCTGATGTCCGCCCTTGATCAGGCGCGTCGTCATATTCGCGCCCATCTTGCCTAGTCCGACCATGCCGAGTTGCATTCGAAAAGCTCCTGTTCGGTAGTGCGAGTAAGAACCGTCTACGCGCGCGCGGAGAGCGCGTCTTCGACTGCTGCGACCAGCGCGCGTAGCGCCGTGTCGATGTCGCCTTTGAGGTGAACGCGCAGGCCGCGCCGCTTGCGGCTGTCCAGCGATTGCCAATCACCGAGCGCCTGCGCCGCGAGCAGCGTGCGGAAGCCCACGCTCATTCCGGGAATCGGCGGGTCGCTCGGGTCGTCGCCGACGATTTGCAGCATCACCGCAGAATTGGGGCCGCCTTTGTGCAACTGGCCGGTCGAGTGCAGGAAGCGCGGGCCGAATCCGACCGTCGTTGCGACGTCGCTCGCGTTGCGAATCATCAGGCGCAGACGATCCAGCGTCTCGATATGGCCGGCGTCGCGTGCGATGTAGGCGCAGATCGCGACGTAGTCTCCGGGGGCGAGTTGCTTGAGCACGACAGCAAGCGCGCCGACCGCGTCGCGAGCGCCGTTGCTATTTTTGCTTCCCGAGAGATAGGTGATGTCGAACGCGCTCGTCTCGACGTCGGGAGCCGGCTCGTCCATCGAACCTTTGGCCACGAACTGCGCGAGGAGCGCCTTCGTGTTATCCTTGGATTCTTGCACGTTGGGCTGGTCGAACGCGTTGATGCCGAGGATGCTGCCCGCCGCTGCCGTGGCGATCTCCCAAAGATAGAATTGCTCGCCCAGATCGTATTCGTCGTTCATGGCCAGGCGGATCACCGGATTGCCGGCGTCTTCCAACGCTTGGAGCGTCTGGTTCACGCCCGGCGCCGGATCCGGAAGGTTCGCTCCAACGTACACGAACACGCGATCGTTCCCGTAGTCGCTGGGTGAACCCAGCGCCTCACCCTCGATCGGGACGATGCCTTTGCCGAGCTTT
The DNA here is from genome assembly GCA_035523815.1 of Alphaproteobacteria bacterium. Lineage (GTDB taxonomy): Bacteria > Vulcanimicrobiota > Vulcanimicrobiia > Vulcanimicrobiales > Vulcanimicrobiaceae > Aquilonibacter. Next base: position 1,079 of record DATKPZ010000091.1, on the reverse strand, counting down.
CCGGTGGATTCGGCGATGAGCTGCTCGGCCCACGCGCCGAAGGCGGCGACGTCCGGGTGCGTGACGATCGTGAGCTTGTCGCGTCCCGCGAGCGCGAGTCCCCCGATCGCAGCACCGAAGCGAACGCCGGTCGCAATGTGCGGATCGACGGTTTTATCGTTGGCATGCATCGCGCCGAGTGCGCGATCGAGAAGCAGCCGCACGTCGTAACCCGCCAGCGCCGCCGGCACCATGCCGAAGAAGGAGAGGGCCGAGTAACGCCCGCCGATGTTTGGATCGTTCTCGAAAATACGGCGGAAGTTGTGACCCTTCGCCACCTCGACCATGTGCGTTCCCGGATCGGTCACGGCGATGAATTGCTTGCCCGCGTTGTCCGTACCGACGAGCTTGGCGACCTTTTCGTAGTAGTAGGCGAAGAACGCGTTGGGTTCGGTCGTCGATCCGCTCTTGCTCGATACGATGAACAGCGTGCGTTCGGGCGCCAGGGTGTCATCGAGCTCGGCGATCTGCGTTGGATCCGTCGAGTCGAGCACGTGCAGCTGCGGGAAGCCGACGATCCTTCCGAACGTTTCTCCCATGATGTCGGGCGCGAGCGAACTGCCGCCCATGCCGAGCACGACGACGTGGTCGAACTCGCGCGCGATCTCTTTGGCGAAGGCTTGCAGGTCGGGAACATGCTCCATCAGGTGCTGCGGAATGTCGAGCCAGCCCAAGGCGTGCTTGATGATGTCGGCGGCAGCCGGATCGGTGGTCCAAGGCGAGGGATCCTTGGCCCACAGCTTCTTGAGGAAATCCGAACTCGCTAATTTCTCGAGGGCGTCCGGAGGCGCCGAAGAGATGGCGACGCGTTCCTTACCGCCCGCAAGTTGCTTTTGTTTGTAGACGATCGCGCCCATGAGCGCGGCAAACGAGTCGGAAAAGAGCGACACCCCCTCGACTTGCAGATCGTGCGTCACGTCGTAGAGGGGAATTTTGGCCGCTTGCAGCGCGAGCATCGTCGCGCGAGCCTCGTCGAGTCCGCTCTCCACCGTGTCGGGCGTGACCTTTCCGTGGTCGAGCAACGCGTCCAGCGTGTTCGG
>DATKPZ010000090.1:0-3344 GCA_035523815.1 Alphaproteobacteria bacterium | reverse complement strand
GGGACGAAGCGATGCCGGGCGACGGCGCGCAGCGCCGCCGCGATGCGCGGGTCGCGCAGCACGCGGGTGCGCTCGAGGTGGGCGATCAGCCCCTCGCGCAGCGACCCCTCACGGCTCATCGGATGAGCTTCGGTTCCGGTTCCGAGGGCTCTTGCGGGCATCGTGCGAATGAATTGACCCCGTTATGAATCCAGTGATTTCGCAGGACGCGCTCGAGGGGTTTTTCGCATGGGCCCCGCTCATACTCGGTGTCGTCATTTACGTCGGCGTCTGGCTTGCCAAACGGCACGAAGTCGCCACGGTACCCTCGGTGGGCGCGACGTATGCGTGTGCCAATTGCGGGCGGCGCGGCTCGCGCGAGCACATGGTGCCGCAAGTCCACGACGGCGCCGTGAGCTACTACTGCAGCCACTGCGCGTAGCGCCCTAGACTTGTAGAACTTCGCTGATTTCGGGGACGTCGGCCGTTACCACGGCTTCGATCGCGCCCTTGAGCGTCATGTTCGACGCCGGGCAACCGCCGCACGCGCCGAGCATCTGGACGTAGGCGGTCGACTCCTCGACCCGAATCAGCCAGACCTCGCCGCCGTCGGCCTGGATCAACGGCCGCACCTTATCAAGGGCTCGGTTGACCCGTTCCTCAATGGACTCGCTCGCGGGGGCCTGCTGCTCGATCATGATGTCTGCATCATCATAGCCGATTTCCGGGGTTAGGGCTGCGACGTTCGACCTCTCTAAGCGCCTCGCGTCTCGGACAAGTAATGTCAGGGTCCTCGCCGCTCGGCTAACCCGTTCGGTCGAATGTCGCAGCCCCTCCCCGACAATCGGCTATTCTTCTTGGCCGTAGTTGTTCAGGACGTCGTGCATGCGCGAGCTCATGGCGATCGCGGCGTCCCACTTGCGCTGCCACATGTTGCGGCCGAAGATCAGGCCGACGCAGCCGGCTTCCATCGCGGCGTGAGCCTTTTTCACCGTATCGTCGTCGCCCATTTTCGATCCGCCGGAAACGAGGACGAGCGTGCGGCCGGCGGATTTCACCACCTTGCGCAAGCCTTCGACGTCGGTGAATTGCAGCGTGTTGTACGGCTTGGGTAATTTGTCGGCGGTCGCGGCATCCCACTTCGGTTCGTTGAGCTTGACGATGTCGCAGCCGATCTCGCACGCGACGCGCGCCGCGTAGTCGACGGCGTAGAGCGTGTCGATACCGCCTTTGGCTTTCATCGCCGATCCGCGCGGGTAGGCCCAGATGATCAGCGGCATGCCGTAGCGCTCGCATTCGCGGCGCACTTCGTTGCACTGCGCGATGTCGACGTCTTGCGACGGACTTCCGACGAAGAGCGTGTAGCCGACCGCGTCGGCGCCGAGCCGCACGGCGTCTTCGACCGATGACGTCAGCGACGAAAACGCTTCGTCGTCGGACGGCACGTTGGTCTTGCCGTTGATCTTGAGCACGAGCGGCACGCGGCCGGCGTAGTGCTTGTGATATTTTTCAGCGAGCCCGACGTGAAGGGCAATGCCTGAGAAATTCCCCTCGACGGCCAGCCGGTAGATCCAGTCGGTGTCGATCGAATCGGGGTTATCGAAAAAGTCGATCGGCCCGTGCTCCAGACCCTGATCGATCGGCAGAATCATCAGCGTGCCGTTGGCCGGTCCGTGTTCGTACATCAAGCGATGCAGACGCGTGCGCTTGCCCGTCGAGAGGTTTAACTGATCGAACGTCGGGCGCCGGACGGCAGGGGTTGCAATGCTCATGGCAGCCGCTTCGGCCAGGAGCGCGAGGGCGCCTGTAAAACTACGCGGCGGTGATGGATGCGCGTCCTTCCCTTGGATTTCTCGGCCTGGGCGCGATGGGCGAGCCGATGGTTCGCTCGTTGCTGCGCGCCGGATTTCCCGTAACCGTAGCGGCCCATAAGCGCCGCGAGCCGCTCGAGCGGCTCCTCGCCGACGGAGCCAAAGAGGCTCCCGATCCGGCCGCCGTTGCGGCGGCCAGCCAAGTCCTCATCACCTGCGTGCCCGATGCGCCGCAGGTCGAAGAGGTGCTCTTCGGTGAGAGCGGTGCGGCCAAAGGGCTGCGCGCGGGGAGCGTGGCGATCGATATGTCGACGATTTCTCCCGTCGCCTCGAAGCGATTCGCCGAGCGTCTCGCCTCGGCGGGCGTCGATTTCGTCGACGCGCCGGTCAGTGGTGGTCCGGCGCGTGCCACGACCGGCACGCTGACCATCATGGTCGGCGCCGCGCCGCCGGTCTTCGAACGTGTCGAGCCGGTGCTCAAGGCGATGGGAAACCCGACGCTGCTCGGCGGCGTGGGCATGGGCGAAACGGTGAAACTGGTCAACCAAGTGATCATCGCGAGCGTCATGATCGCCAACGCAGAAGCCCTGGTTTTTGCCAAACGCGCCGGGGCCGATCTGGATGCGGTTCGCAAAGTTATTGCAACGGCGACGGGTTCCAACTACCTGCTTGACCAATGGTTGCCCAAGACGTGGCTGGGCGGAACGTTTGAAGGCGGTTTCGCCATGGATCTGTTGCGCAAGGACGTGGCGGCCGCGCTCGATGCGGCGCGAGCGACCACCTACGGAATGCCGTTGACCGGACTCGCCTACCAGTTGTACACTGCCCAATCGGCAGAAGGAGACGGCGCGCTGGATTACAGCGCGATCGCCAAATCGTATGAACGGATCGCTGGAGACTAAGTCGCGGGGAACGTTCGTCAAGAGCCCGGACTTCAATAAGAAGATTCTGGTGGTTGACGACGAGTCCGCGATTTTGCAGACGCTGCGCTTCAATCTCGAACGCAGTGGTTACACCGTGGTAACGGCTAGCGATGGGCGCAGCGCCGTCGCGATGGCTCAGCGCGAATCTCCCGACTTGGTCGTGCTCGATATCATGCTGCCGGTGCTGGACGGCGTCGAAGCGTGCAAGGAGATTCGCAAGTTCTCGAGCGCGCCGATCATCATGCTCACCGCAAAGGATCAGGAGATCGACAAGGTCTTGGCGCTCGAGCTCGGCGCCGACGACTACGTGACCAAGCCGTTCGCCCTGCACGAGTTTCTGGCCCGCGTGAAAGCGCGGCTGCGCCGCCAAACGCCGATCCAGGGTGGACACGAAGAAGCGATTTCGCTGGGACAGATCGTGCTCGATCCCTCACGTCAGCAGCTCACCGTGCGAGGCAAAGACGTCGCGCTGGCTCCGAAGGAGTTTGCATTGCTGCGCGTGCTCATGGAGAACAACGGACGCGTCGTGACCCGGCAGACCCTTCTCGACAAGGTCTGGGGCTACGATTTCGAAGGCGAACAGCAGACGGTCAGCGTGCATATTCGCTGGCTGCGCGAAAAGATCGAAGAA
>DATKPZ010000089.1:0-10067 GCA_035523815.1 Alphaproteobacteria bacterium | reverse complement strand
GCGTGACTGCGCCTCGGTCGAGGCGGCAGCCGTCGCCCCGATCATCACGTTGTCGAGCACGCTCAGGCGATCGAAGAGCGCGACGTTTTGAAACGTGCGGGCGATTCTCTTTTTGGCGATCGCGTGCGCCGGCAAACGCAGTACGTCTTCACCGTTCACGCTGATCTGGCCCGAGGCGGGATCGTAGAGCCGCGTGATGCAGTTGAAGCAGGTCGTTTTACCGGCGCCGTTCGGACCGATCAGTCCGGCGACCTCACCGCGCTCGACGTCGAATGAGACGTCGGAGAGCGCGGTGACGCCGCCGAACCGAAGGGTCAGGTTACGAACCGATAGGAGCACCTATTTTCGCGCGTCGATCACGAAGCCGTACGGCACGAACAGGCCGTTTACGTACTTTCCGAGCTGCTCTTGGCGAATCGGGAAGCGATCGGTCGGCGATGTGCTCAGCATAACGCCGTCGATGAAGAACGGGTTCCTTTCGTTCAGGTGCAGCGCCGCGTTCATCAGCGACGCGCGCGTCGGATTCTTGCCCGCGTGCTTGAGCGTGTCGACCATCGTATACGCGGTAGCCATCCCGTAGAGGACGAAGGCGTTCGACGGATCCGCGTGCGGAGCGTACTTCGAGAGAATTTCGCGGTACAGCTTCATGCCCGGCGCGCCGGCCATGCCCGGGTTGGTCGGATCGAGCACGTATTCGGCGGTGATGATGCCGTTGGTTGCTCCGGCGCCGCCGGCCTTGGTCGCGGCCTGCATGAGGAACTGCGCCGCCGACACGTCGGTGAGGTAGGTGCGCGGATTCCAGCCGAGTTTGGCTTTGATGACCATCGCTTGCACGGCGAACTTCGGCGTTGCCGCGATGAGCAGCGTGTCGGCGCCACTGGCTTTGAGCGCCTGCATCTGCGAGCCGACGTCGGCGTCGGTCACTTCGTAGGACGCGGTCTTCACGACGGTGGGTCCCTTACCGGCGATCGCGCGCTGGAACCCCGTGACGTAGTCTTGGCCGAAGTCGTCGTTCTGATAGAGGATTGCGACCTTGGCGTTCTTATCGTGCGCGATCAGGTCTTTGCCGAAGATCTGCGCTTCCGATTGATAGTCGGGATTGAAGAGCAACGTGTAGGGATACTTGGTTCCCTCGAGACCAAACTGCGTCGCTCCCGTCGCGATGAACAGCTGCGGAATCTTGCGCTCGTTCAGATACGGCTGGATGGCGACGTTCGGCGCCGTTCCGAGGGTATTGAAGAAGGCGAAAACCTGATCTTGTTCGGTCAGCTGCTTGACGAGCTGAACGGTCTGTGCCGGGTTGTAGCCGTCATCGACGTCTTTATAAACGATCTTGCGGCCGTAGACGCCGCCGTGATCGTTGACGTAGGCGAAGTAGGCTTGGATGCCCTGGGAAATCGTTCCATAGGCCGCAGCCGGGCCGCTGAACGGGTGCGTGCCTCCCAGCAGTATTTGCGAGTTAGTGACGCCCGGCGTGTCGCCGAGCGCGAGAGGGGGGGTACCGATGAAATATCCCGCGATCAATGTCGAAGCGATCGCGAGCACGCCGAGACGACGAGAAAAGTGCATGGTTACCTCCTACTGAGCGTGCGAAGTGCGCCGGCAATCCCGCCGGGCATGAGGATCATGACGAGGATGAGTGCGATACCGTAGATGAGGGACGTGGCGGCGACGTTGATGGACTGCGCGGCAAGGGGCAAGAACTCGACGACTAAACCGCCGATGACGGCGCCCCAGAGCGAGTCGAGACCGCCGATCACGACGCCGATGATCAGCGTGAGCGAGAGTTGCAAACCGAAGGTGTCGGGACTGACGTACGCGGTAGCGGTCGCGAGCAGCGCCCCCGCGATTCCGGCGTACGCTGCGCTGAGCGCGAAGGCGAACGTTTTGTAGGGAACCGGATCGATTCCGAACGAGGCCGCCGCGATCTCGTTGTCGCGCAGCGCCCGCAAGCAGCGCCCGATGCGCCCGCGCAGCATGAACCACGTGATGAGCAGCAGCAACGCGGCGATTCCCCATGACTCCACGTAGAGCAGCCGGGAGCCGCGCGAGAAGGGCAGCGTCACGCCTTGCGCGCCGCCGGTGATCCAAGCAAAGCGCTTGATCAGCGGTGAGACGGAAACGGCGAGCGCGAACGTCGCGAGCGCAAGATACGCGCCGGTGAGGCGCAAGGCAATGAGCCCGACGATGCCGCCGAGGACGAAGGCGACCGCGGCGGCGACCGGGATCGCGAGTTCCGGCGGCCATCCCGCGCTGTGCGCGAGAATCGCCAGCGCGTATCCGCCGGCAGCCATGAATGCGCCCTGGCCGAGCGAGATTTGCCCGTTCGTTCCGGTCAAGACCGTGAGCCCGAGAATCGCGCACGCATACGCGCCGGCGAACGCAAACTGAAACGTGAGAAACGACGGAAGCACGAACGGCAGCGCGGCAAACAGCGCGACCGCCGCGATGACGGGAACGAAGGAACGCGCCTGCAGCTTCATACGCGGGTCACGCTCTGTTTTCCAAAAAATCCGCTCGGCCGCACGACCAGTACGAGCACGATGATCAGGAACGCCGCGGGCAGGCGCAAGTCGGTGCCGATGAACGAGACGTACGTTCCCATCAGGTTGAGCGCCACGCCGAGGATCAGTCCGCCCACCACGGCGCCGACCGGACTATCGATCCCGCCGAGCACTGCCGCGGCAAACGCATAGACGATCAGTCCTTGCATCATGTTCGGCTCGAGAAAGACGATCGGTGCGATCATGACGCCGGAAATGGCGCCCACGACCGCGGCTAGCCCCCATCCAAGCGCCAGCATCCACCCGACGCGGATACCCAGCACGCGACTCTCCACCGGATAGAGCGCCGCAGCCCGCATTGCGAGCCCGAGGCGCGTGCGGCCGAAGAAAAACCACAGCACGAAGAGCATGCCCAGTGACGTGACGATCACGCCGAGATCCTGCGCCGAGAGCACGACGGGGCCGAACCGGAGCGTCGTCTGCGGGAACGGGCTTGGAAACGCATGCACGTCGTAGCCCCAAATCCAACCCGCAAGGCCGTTGATCGAGATCAGTAATCCGAGCGAAACGATCACGATGGTCAGCGGCGACGCGCGCTCGATGGGGCGGATCACGGCGCGCTCGATTGCCACGCCGCCCGCAAACGCGATGAGCACGGTGAGCGCAAAGGCGATCCAGATCGGCACGCCGTGACCGATCAGCGTGTACGCAATGAACGTCGTAAACATCGCCATCTCACCTTGTGCGAAATTGACGACGTTCATCGAACGATAGATGAGCACCAGCGCCAGGGCCATGCTGGCGATGATCGAGCCGGTTGCAAGGCCGCTGACGACTTGCTCAGCCAGCTCCGGGATCAGCATGCGAGGTAGCGCCGGACGTGATAGTCGCGATCGCCGAAAAGGCGTTCGACGAAGGTCATGCGCTTGAAGTAGTGTCCGATTTTATATTCCTCGCTCATGCCGATCGCGCCGTGAAGCTGAATCGCCTGTTGTCCGATGAACCGGCCGGACTTCGCAACTTGCGCCTTTGCCGCCGAGATGTCGCGTTTGCGTCCTATCGCGTCGGCCTGCGACTCGACCGTCATGGCCGCATGGTAAGTCATCGAGCGAATCAGCTCGAGTTCGATATACATCTCCGCCATGCGATGCTGCAATGCCTGGAAAGAACTGAGCGGAACGCCGAATTGTTGCCGCACTTTCAAATATTCGACGGTTGTCTCAAGCATGACGGCGCATAGACCAAGCGCCTCCGCGCAGAGTGCGGCCGTGGCTGCGTCGACCCCGGCCTCCAGCGCATCGAGCGCATTGCCGGGCGGCGCGATCACCGCATCCGCACCGACGACAACGCCGTCGAACTGCAGCGTCGCGACGTCGTGCCCGTCTTCGCCCGGATAGGTCGTGCGCGCGAGGTTGGCGGACGAAGCGGGAACCAAAAACAGTGCGATGCCTTCGGGCGCGCGCGCCGAGACGATCAGAGAATCCGCGCTTGACGGATCGAGCACGCGGACCTTCATGCCGCTCAATTTCCAACCGCCGGCGTCCGGTTCAGCGCGAACGTCGACGCTCGACGGGTCGTAACGCGCGCCGCGTTCTTCGTAGGCAACCGCGAAGCGGCGACGGCCTTCGACGATGTCCTCGATGAGATTGCGCCGATTCGCCGCGCGCAGGATGGTTCCGGCGAGGACGACCTGCGAGACGAACGGCGAGACCACGAGCCCGCGGCCGAGCTGTTCCATGAGCAGCAGCGTTTCCGTCGCGCCGCCAAACCCGCCGGCGTCTTCGGGCGCTCCGATCCCGAGCCAGCCCAGATCGGCGAATTGTTTCCAATGATCGTGCCGCGCACCGTTCGAAAAGCCGTTGGTCGCAAAGCGCGCGACGCCGTCGCGCAAGAGCACTTGTTCCGGAGTGAGTGTGAAGTCCATCGTCTATACTTTCAGGATCTGCTTGGCGATGATGTTCTTTTGGATCTCGTTGGAGCCGGCATAGATCGTAGCTTTGCGAAAGTTGAAGTAGTTGCGTGCGAGCGCGACGTCGCTGTATGGGCCGCCCGCGTCGAGCGCGAGTTCGGTGAGCGCTTGTTGGATCTCGGTGCCTTTGAGCTTGAGGATCGAGGATTCGGGACCCGGTCGCGTTCCGGCCGATTCCGCCGCCAGCACGCGCATCTCGGTGAAGGCAACCGCGGTCAACTCGATGTCGATCTCCGCCAACCGTTCGTCGAACCGGCGGTCCGTGATGCCCTCGCGATCGCGCAGTTCGGAAAGCAACGTAAGCATCTGGCGGCACGCCGCAATACCCGCGGTTCCGGTACGCTCGTGTTCGAGCAAAAACTTGGCGTAGGTCCAGCCGCCGCCTTCGTCGCCGACACGATTGCTAACCGGCACTTCCACGTTCTCAAAGTTGACTTCGTTGATCTCTTGACCGCCGTCGATCGTGGTGATGGGACGCACGCTCACCCCGGGCGTGCGCATGTCCACCAAGATGAACGAGATGCCTTCTTGGCGTTTTTTCTCAACCGGCGAGGTGCGCGCGAGCACGAAGATCCAATCGGCCCACTGCGCGGCGGTAATCCACGTCTTGGTGCCGTTGATCACGTAGACGTCGCCCTTGCGCTCGGCTTTGGTTGAAAGAGAGGCGAGATCGGAACCCGAGCCGGGCTCCGAATATCCTTGGCACCAGAAATCCTCGGCCGAAAGGATGCGCGGAAGAAAGCGCCCGCGCTGTTCGTCGTTGCCGAACTGGATGATCACCGGCGCGACCATACTCAAGCCGAACGGCAATAGTCGCGGCGCCCAGCCATAGGAAAGCTCCTCGGAGAAGATGTGCCGCCGGATCGGATCCCAGCCGGTGCCTCCGTAGGCCTGCGGCCAGTTCGGCGCGACCCACCCGCGCTCGAACAGCATGCGATGCCAACGATAGTAGTCGTCTTTTTCCAGGTGCTCGCCGCCGCGCACTTTGCTTCGAATCTCTTCGGGCAAATGCGAGGCGATAAATTCGCGCACCTCGGCGCGAAAGGCGCGCTCCTGCGGACTGAAGGTCAAATTCATATCAGCTCTTGAGTCTCTGGCAGAAGATGTGACAAGCCGATTTGTCGAATAAATCTTTTGAACCTGCGCTAGAGGACCATATGGCCGACGTGGTAGACCAAGCATCCGTGGAAAAGCCGAGCCGCCGTTACGGCGGGCTCTCGGATGCGCAGCGTCGTGCCGAGCGCCGCGCGCGTTTGCTTGCCGCCGGACTGGAGCTGTTCGGAACGATCGGCTTTTTGAAGACCACCATTCCGGCGATCTGCATGGCGTCGGGCGTGACCGCTCGCCACTTCTACGAAGAGTTTCCTTCGCGTGAGGCGCTGTTGCGCGCGATTCTGGACGATATCGCCGAGCACGCGCACGACATCGTACGCGACCGGTTGCGCTCGACCGACAAACCGGTCTACGAGCGCCTGCTCGCGTCGAATCGCGCGTACTATACGTATTTCACGGAGGATCCGCGCCGCGCGCGCATCTACGCGCTCGAGAGCCTGGGCGTGAGCCCGGAGCTCGAACAGCACCGCCGCGCACTGCGCGAGCGTTCGATCAAGCAGCTCACGCGCGCGACCGATGTGCTCGAACCGACGGGCGTCCTCCACGATCTCGACAGCCGGCTCATTTCGATCGGCCTCGGAAGCGCCGCGGTCGCCATCCTCGCCGAGTGGATTCTCGCCACCAACAAACCCAGCGTCGAGAAGATGGCGGAGATGCTGACCGTGATGTGGACGCGTACGCTGCGTCTGGACTAAACCACGAGCGGAGCGGGCTTAGAGCTCGCGGACCAAATAGCGAACGGTCTTGCCGCCTCGATCCGGTACCGCGGCGCGGCCCACTTCGACAAAACCCATGGCCTCGTGGAATGCGTCGGACTGCGGGTTGGGCGGATCGAAGTAGACTTCAGCGCAGATCACGGTGTGTCCGTCGGCTCGTGCAGCCTCCATGAGCTCCTCGTACAGACGCCGCGCATGTCCGCGACCGCGTGCGGGCGCGGAGACGGCTACGCGATCCACATACACGAAGCGCGGATAGCGTTCTTGGAACCAGCGGAAGTTCGGGCTGTCGTATGGGGCGCGCTCGTCGAACGCGATGAGCATCGCCTGGTGGTCGCCGCTGAGCATCGCGCGGTACGCGTTGCCGATCATCGCGCGCAGTTCCGCCTGGGTCGCGGGCCAAAGCTGTGCCTCGCATTCACGATTGATCGCGAGAAATGCCGCCACGTCGTCATCCATTTCAGCCGGGTTTTTTGGTCTGCCGCACCCGGGGTCCTGGACAGAACGTTGCGCGCCGGGCAAGATTGGGCTATGCGTAGTTGGATGCTTGCGCCCTTTGCCGTTGCCGTCCTTGCCATGGCCGTCGCCGTTCCCGCGCGCCACGTGGCCGGCGCCCAAACCGCGTCGCTGGATCTCCTTCGCCGTGCGGCAGATCCGAATCCGGGCTTGAACTCGTATACGGCCGATGCAAAACTCGATGCAACGCTGCACGTGGTGATCCCGGTGCACAAAACCTTCGACGGGCTCGTGTATTATCTCAAACCGCAGCGCAAAATCGAGTTTCAAAACGTCTCGGGATCGCTGAGCAAGTTCAAGGATCTCGTGACGTCGACGCCCTCGTACGACGAGTCCGTCACGCAGTACTCGATCGTGCCGCTCGGAGATGACGGCACGGAGTCGAGTTACTCGCTGATCCCCAAGAAACCGGGAAGCCGCGTGAAGAGCCTGACGATTCGCGTGAACGATCAACGCGCGCTGATCGACCAAGCCGTGTGGTCGTACACGAACGGCGGGTCGCTGCGGTTCGTGCAGACGTACGGCGACGTCGGACGTTTCCAGCTGCCGGCCAAGGCGGACATCGCCGCGCGCTTTCCGGGATACAGCGTCGACGGCACGATTACGTTTGCGGGGTACGTCCCGAACGCCCCGGTATCCCCGTCGATTTTCGCAAGTCCCAAGCCGTGAAACCCGCCGCCGCTCAAAAAGTAAGCGCCGCGGATATCTTCGTGACCTTTCTGGTTATCGGCGCGACGAGTTTCGGCGGCGGCGTGGTCGCCTATTTGCGCAACGCGCTCGTGACCAAGAAGAAGTGGCTGGACGATAGCCATTTTCTCGAGTTGATGTCGATCAGCAATACGCTGCCCGGTCTGAACGCGACGAATATGTCGATCCTCGCGGGCGACCGCGTGGGTGGGACGATCGGTTCGATCGCGGCGATGGTGGGGATGTGTTTGCCGGGCTTCATCTTTATGACGGTCGCGGGCATACTCTACGGCGAGCACGGCGATCGCCCGCTGGTGACGGCCGCGCTGCGCGGCGTCGCCGCGGCGGCCGTCGGGTTGCTCGCCGCGACCTGGTTTCAGATCGGCAAGAAGTCGATCAAGGGATTTTACGACGCGTTCATCGTGCTCGCGGCGGTGCTCGGCGTGAATCACTTCAAGCTCTCAGTGCCCGTCGTGCTCTTGTCCGCGGGCGCGCTTTCGATTTTCATCCACCGCCCAGCGGAGGAGCATCCGCCGGAGAAGGATTCCGAATGGATCAGATTCCTGCGATAGCGCGCGTCTTTGCGTACCTTTCGTTGCTGACCATCGGCGGTGGGATGGCGGCGTATCCGGAGATGAAATCGCTGGTCGTCGACGTTCACCACTGGTTGACGAACGCGCAAGTCATTCACATCTACAGCGTCGGTCAGATGGCGCCGGGGCCGAACATGATGATGGTCGCGGCGATGGGCGAACGCATCAGCGGTCTTGCCGGCGCGGCGGTCGCGGCGCTCGCGTTCTTCGTGCCAACCGGCATCTTGACGTTCGGAGTCGGGCGGCTCTGGAGGCGGCTTGCGAGTTGGCCGTGGAGGGCGTCCATTCAACAGGGTCTTGCCCCCGTGGCAATCGGTCTGGCCGTCGCGGGACTCGTAACCTTCGGAAAGGGTTCGATCACCGGCTGGGTCACCGCCGCGATCGGGCTCGCGGTGTTCGCTGCGACAATACGCACCAAAACCAATCCGGCGCTGCTCATTCTCGGCGGAGCGGTCGTCGGAGTCATCGCGCTGCGATAAAGGAGCCCGCTATGGCCGCCGCAATCACTGCTCGCGAATTCAAGCTGCTGCTCAAGCCGGAACTGTTTCCGACCAAGAAGGCGGTGTTGGAGTTCAATAACCGGCTCACGAAGCTGTCGGCCGATGCGGGCGTGCGGTACGAACCGTTCGACCGGATCGACTCGGAGATGCGCGGGGTGCAGTTCTTCGATACGCCGGACTGCGTCTTCCGCCAGAACCGGATCATCTTGCGGCTTCGCCGTGACGCCTCCAGCGGGTTCCCGGACGAAACCTACGAGGTGACGTTCAAGCGGCGCTCACCGGACTTTCGCGAATCGGCCGACTTCGACATCGATAGCACGATGAAGGAGATCAGCGTCAAGAAGAAGTTCAAGGAAGAGATCCTGCGCGGCGAGGGGCAGGGGACGATCAAGAGCATTTTTTCAAACAATCTGATCGGCTACTATCCGGTGGCGAAATTCGAGCATCCGCTCTCCGAGATCGTCGAAATATTTCCGGGTCTCAAGGCACTCAATTTGGACGCGAGCAAGACGGTATCGGCCGTGAACAACGCCCGCGTCATCGAGGTTGGAGCGCGTCTGGGAATCTACAACTTCGGCAAGAACACGTCGGCGCATGCGGATCTCGCGGTCTGGGCGCGACCGTCGACCGACTCGTTCGACGTCCTCGTCGCGGAATTCGGCTGGTCGTATCACATGCAAGGCGACGTCAGCAAGCAGCAGAAGGCGCACGAAGCCGCGGATCAGTTTTTCAAAGACTTGCAAAAACCGTTGTGGGACGATCTGTTCGCCGGCTCTACGAAGACGGCGCTGATCTACGGCGGCGACGAAGTGTAGCTTTCGCTACAAAACCGCCGAAGCTGACGTGAGGTTGGTTGTCGGAGGTGCAGTGTAACGCAGGTCGCTTTGTTTGCGCGCGCTTCATGCGTGGGTAAGAGTTCAAAGCATCATGAATACCAGCGATTTTCTTCTAGAACGACTCGTCGATTGGGGCTTTTATCGTATCTACGGTTACCCAGGTGACGGAATCAACGGGATCATGGGTGCGTTCGACCGGATCGGCGACAAGCTGGAATTCATTCAGGTCCGCCACGAAGAGATGGCCGCGTTCATGGCCTGCGCGCACGCGAAATTTACGGGCGAGACCGGTATCTGTCTTGCAACATCCGGTCCGGGCGCAATTCATCTGCTCAACGGTCTATACGACGCCAAGATGGATCACGTGCCGGTGGTCGCCATCGTCGGACAAGCTGCGACGTCGGCGCTCGGCGGATCCTACCAGCAAGAAGTCGATCTGCAAGTGTTGCTGCAAGACGTCACGGAATACGTCTATACGGTGTCGAGCCCGGCGGCGATGCGCCACGTCCTCGACCGCGCGGTACGCACCGCAAAAGGTATGCGCGCCGTGACCTGCGTGATCGTGCCAAAGGACGTGCAGGAGATGAAAGCGGTGCCCCAGCCGCCGCACGCGCACAACATGATGAGCAGCAG
>DATKPZ010000088.1:0-2930 GCA_035523815.1 Alphaproteobacteria bacterium | reverse complement strand
GATTTTCTCGAGCAGATGCGGCAGATGAAGAAGCTCGGCTCGATGACGGACGTCATGAAGATGATTCCGGGGCTCTCGCGAGCTCTGCCCAAAGATTTCGACATTCCGGAAAAAGATTTGAACCGCGTTGAAGCGATCATCTGCTCGATGACGCGCGCGGAGCGGCGCAATCCGGCGATCCTCAACGGATCGCGCCGCAAGCGGATCGCCTTCGGATCCGGTACTGCGGTCAGCGACGTGAACAAGCTGATCAAGAACTTCGAAGGCGCGCAAAAGATGATGAAGCAGCTCGGAGGAGCCAAGGGCGGCAAACGCCCGAGACTTCCGATGGGGATGCTTCGCTAACCCCCACATGCAGAAAGACACGTAAACACAAACCATGGTGAAGATCAGATTGCGCCGGATGGGCGCGAAAAAACAACCGACCTACCGATTCGTGGTCGCGGATTCGCGTTCGCCGCGCGACGGCCGCTTCATCGAAATTCTCGGGCACTATAACCCGCGCACCGAGCCGAAGACGCTCGAAGTGAACGAAGACAAAGCGAAAGAATGGCTGGCGAAAGGCGCGCAACCGACGCTCACCGTGCGCCGTCTCTTCGCCGAAAAGGGTATCATGGAGCGTGGTCCGGTTCCGACGACCAAGCGCGCTCCACGTAAAGGCAAAGAGTAATGTCGGCCTTCGATGACGAGTTCGGCCTTTTCGGCGAGGACGCCGATGAAGCCGAACGTCGTTCGACGCTTCCCGGGCGGAAGATCGCTTCAAACGAAACGATCATCGATGATGTCGAGCCCGAGGATGCTCGTCCGCCGCGCACGGAGCGCCCGCCGCGGCGTCGCAGCGGCGGCGGAGACTATCAGCCGCGGCCGCAGCGTCGCGACCGGCAGCCGGCCGACCCGTGGGCATCGCTGCGCCGCGCGACCGCGCTGCTCGATTTGCTCGCCAAGAAGCTCGTCGCGAAACCGGATGAGGCGAGCGTGGAACTGTTTACCGACGAAGAGGGCAAGCCGGTCATCGAACTCGTCGTCGATCCGGAAGATTTGGGAAAAGTGATCGGGCGCAGCGGTCGCGTTGCCCAGGCGCTTCGTACGATCGTGCGCGCGACCGCGGAAGGCCGCGTCTCGGTCGACATCCTCGACGCCGAAGAAGCGGCAGCCGCTGACGAAGGTACCGGCGACGCAGAAGCGTGAGTTGCCGATCGGCCGCATCGTCGGCCTCTTCGGTTTGCGCGGTGAACTCAAGTGCGACCCGACAAGTGCGGGTCGCGCCGTCTTTTCTGCCGGCGCGCGGCTGCGCTGCGAGAGCGAAGAGGTCACGCTCGCAAGCGTGCGCGAGCACAAGGGCCGGCTGCTGATCGCCATCGCCGGGGCGCCGGATGCAACCAGCGCGCAGCGCTACGTGGGCGCCACCGTATTTGCGCCGCGCGAATCGCTCGACGTCGCGCCGGGCGAGTATCTCGACGTGGATCTCGTGGGATGCCGCGTCGTGGATGCGAACGGAAAGACCTATGGCATGGTCGAGCGCGTCGACCATTATCCCGCAAGCGACATGCTCGTGATCGCCGGGCAGCTGCTGCCCATGGTGCGCGCGTTCATCCGAAGCATCGACACCACGAAAAAGGAGATCGTCGTCGACGATCTCCCCGCGGGACTGTTAGACTAGCCGTTGTTTTCCGGGTGGTCGGCGAAGTATTTCTCGACCGCCTCTTTGACCGCACGAGCGTAATCGTCGTTGTTCTCGGTGTCGCTGTAGAGCACCGCGCCGAAGCAGGCGTAGACGTCGAATTTGAACGTATACGTCTCGTGCGCGCGGAACCCGCCGACGTGCGTCGCCGTGAGGACGCCGGAGGCGATCGTATTGTCGCGATTCTTTCCACAGATGGAATCGGCGCTCTTGGCGAGATCTCCCGATACGACGCTCGACATCACGGTCGCATAATGCGCGTCCATCGCGCGGTAGAGATCGTCGGTTGCAAGGGTCAGCGTCGCGGCCGGCGCGTTGCCGGCGACGCGGACCACGATCGCGCCGCGGCGCGGTTTGATCGGCGTTGCCGTGGGCTCGGCCGTGGCCTTGCCTTTCGCTTTACCTTTGAAGAGATCGCCGAGCACGTTCCCGATCGAGACCGAGGTCCCCGAGGTCGACTGCGGCGTGGGCGAGGTCGCGGGGCCGGTGTCGAGTTCGGGACGCTCGACGCCGGCGGCCTCGAGAATGACCGTGCGCGCATTGAGCGCTTGCGACGCGACGTCTTGCACGTCGGTGATCTGCGTCGTGGTGGAGTACACGCTGATGTCGCTTGCGACGTCGACCACCTGCGCGACGATTGCCGCGGATTGGCCGATCGGTGAGATGTACCCGCTGATATAGTAGTCGGCGTGCAGGACGTGCGCATACTTCTGGTAGTCTTCGCGCTTGATGTCTTTCGGAATTGCCAGCACGCTTACGCCGCCGCTTTGCACCATGACCTGAGAGTAGATCTGCGCGATCGCCAGGCCGTAGCGGGGGTCGAGATCCGAGGGCTCTTCGAACGGATACACGACGACGATGGGCTGGTTCGCGGGCTGGGCGCTCGGGGATGCGGACGGCGACGCCTTCGGCGCGGGTGAGGCGAGCGGCTTGGGGGTCGCTGCGATCAGCAGCGCGCTCGCAAACAGCACGAAAACGGCGAGGTGACGGCGCAACGGCACTTCCTTTACTAGATCGACGATGCTACGTGGTTAACGAACGCGCGAAGCGCCTCGTTCACTTCACCTGGGCGTTCCGCCATCGCGAGATGCCCGGCTCGGGGCACTATTCGCGCCGAAGCGCCAGGTATCCGGTCGGCCAGGGACTGGGCGAATTTGGGCGGGGTGAGCACGTCGCGCTCTCCGGTAACGGCGAGCACCGGCAGGGTCACCTCCGCGAGCTGCCCGATTCGGTCGAAGGCGTCGCACGC
>DATKPZ010000087.1:0-5509 GCA_035523815.1 Alphaproteobacteria bacterium | reverse complement strand
GCGGTCAAACCGAGAACGAAGGCGCCGGCGGCCAGCGCCGCCTCGCGCGCGTTGGGAAGTCTCATGTGCGTGTTTTCGCGCAAGTCGCGCAAGCGCTTCTTTACGACGCGATTTCCGGCTTGGGAGACCATTCTGAGGTCTGATAGCCGTCGACATCCTCGCCGGTCGGCACGAAGCCCGACGGGTCTTCGAGCAATTCGCACAGCTCGTTGCTGATGCGCAGCGTCCCGGGTTTGGCATGCTTTTGCATGTGACCCGCGACGTCGATGACGTGCTCGACGAGCTTCTCGAGGTCGGAATCCTCAAAGACGACGACCTCGCCTTCGTTGGCGCCGCAGCGCACGTCGAATCGCGTTTTGAGCGCGTTGTCTTTTTCGTTGAAGGTCAAGAGCTTCGCGAGAATCGTCTGCGCGGCTTCGATGGCGTCTTCGCGATTCAGGAAGCAGATCATCACGCCGTCGGGCGTCCAAGATTCTTTCCATGCCCGCGTCGCCCTGAACGTGCGCTTGAGCAGTTCTTCGTAGGCTCGGAACGTCGCGGTGATCGCGATCTCGGTCTCGCCGGATTTCATACCCGTCGACCCCACCACGTCGACCGAGAGGAACGTGCAACGCTTGCGCTTGGCTTCTTTCAGCGATTTTTCGATCTTGCGGTACTCTTTGTAAAGTTGCTCCCGAGCCTTCTCGGATTCGACACCGCCCGGCGCGGATGACGCCGCAGCGGCGGGGCGGCGAACCTGGGCAACCTGGATCATGCGAATGAAGCCGTGCAACAGGCTAAAGACGCGGTCCGAGAGCAGGATGACCAGGTAGATGATCGCGGTGAGGACCAGGGGCATGTACATCTTGAGCCCGGGCAGGTGGAGCACCGAGGCCAAACGGACTACCAGCGGGTCGCCGAACCGGTGAAGGTCTTTTACCGGCCAAGATTGGCTAAAGGCGGCAGAGTGGACGAACTGGACCCCGAATAGAAGCAGGGAGCCGAGGATCAGCATCGACAGCACGAAGTTGACGATGCGATTGAGGCCGTCCAGCACAAACGATGCGATTACAGTAGTTCGCACGGTTTTTATTTGGTTCTCGCTCCCTTTCGCTGCACCTGGGACAGTCAATGACCGTCGTAGATCTTTCGACCCACGTGGCCGCGGCAATCAGTGTATTGATCGTCGCGTCTGCCGTCATGTTCGCCGTGATGGGCATCGACGACGCGATCTTGGACTTGGCCTACTGGCTGCACCGGTGGTACCGCTGGCTGTTAGCGCGCCGCTATCCTCCGCTGACGCTCGAGCAGATGCGCGCCAAAGACCAGCAGCGCGTGGCGATCTTCATCCCTTGCTGGCACGAGCACGACATCGTGGACAAGATGGTCGAACTGGCTTGCAGCTCGCTCCAGTATTCGCGCTACGATCTGTACATCGGCGTGTACCCGAACGATCCCCTGACCACCGAAAAAGCCAAACAGATCGCCGAGAGCTACCCGCGCGTTCAGGTCGTCGTCAATTCCCGCGACGGTCCGACCACCAAAGCTCAGAACCTCAACGAAATGTGGCACGGCATGCTCGCCCGCGAAGGAGTCGAGCCCTACGATATCGTGGTTCTGCACGACGTCGAGGATGTGATTCACCCGCTCTCGCTGCTGCTGTATAACTATCTGATTCCGCGGCGCGACATGGTGCAGCTTCCGGTCTTCCCGCTCGAGCGCCCCTGGAACAAATGGACCGCATGGACCTATGCCGACGAGTTTGCCGAGAATCACCTCAAAGACTTAGTGGCGCGGGAAACCTTCGGAAGCTTTGTCCCGTGCGCGGGCGTCGGCTGCGCGTTCAACCGGCGCGCCTTGGAAACGATGGCGGCGGACACGGGCGAGCTCTTTCCGACCGAATCGCTCACCGAGGATTACCAGCTCGGCTTGCACTTCCGGCAAAGTGGGCTCTCGACGATCATCGTGCATCAACGTCTGGGGCTGGGCCGCGGCGAGCACCTCACGACGGCCGCGGCGTTTATTGCCACACGCGAGTTCTTTCCCGACACCTTCGCGACCGCGATCCGTCAAAAAGCGCGATGGATCGTGGGGATCTGTTTCCAAGCGTGGCAGCAGACCGGATGGACGGGCAACCTTTTCACGCGCTACACGCTCTACCGCGATCGCAAAGCGATTCTTGCCAATCTGCTCGTGATCGTAGGTTATGCAACCTTCGCCTGCGCGATCGGCCTGTATGTCTGGCACGCGCGCGATGGTTCGGTGGCCGAGCCGCGTGTCGACGGGCACTGGTGGCCGCTGCTCTGGGCGGTGCTCGCGTTTTCGATTCTGCGCGTGGTTCAAAAGGGATATTTCGTCAATGTCATCTATGGGCCGCGGCAAGGCGTGCTCGCGATGTTGCGTATTCCGTGGTCGGGCATCATCAACGCCGCGGCGACCGCGCGCGCGTGTTTTCTTTTTGCGCGCTCCACCTTCACCGGAGCCCCGCTGGTATGGAGTAAGACCTCGCATTCGTTTCCGACGCGTGCCGCGCTTTCGGAATACCGTCGTCAGCTTGGCGAGGTGTTGATCGAGCAGGAGCTAGTGAGCAACGAAGACGTCGCTCTTGCGCTCGAGGAACGCCGGCCCGGCGAACGCATCGGTGAGACGCTGGTGCGCTTGGGGTACCTCACGCAGCGCCAACTCACCGGCGCCGTCGCGCGACAGATCGGCGCGCAAGACGGGACGCGCGACGATTTGGTCCCTTCGAACGAAGCGCTCGCGCTGATGACGCTCGCAGAGGCGCGGCAATTTCGAGCCTTGCCGCTGCGCGTGACCGCTCGCGGCGTGCTGGTCGCGATCGACGACGAGCCCGGGAACGAACTCGATGCGCTGCTCAAGAAACGCCTTCGCCAACCATACTCCTGGCTGATGGTCGAGTCTTCACGTCTTCTTCCCGCGATCGAACGTTCGTACGCGCATGTGGGTGAACGCCGCAAGCCGCTCGGCGTCTATCTGCTCGACCGCGGCTGGGTCACGCGCGCGCAGCTCGAAACCGCGCTTGCCGAGCAGGACCGTACGCACAAGGGTCTCTTCGAGCTCGCCGTCGACCGCGGACTCCTCACGCCGGATCAAACCAAGACGGTGCTCGAAGACTACTTCGCGATGCCCTACGTCGATCTGCCCCAAAACGCGCGCGTCGTACCGGAGCTGGTGATGAAGCTTCCGACGCGCATTCTGCGCGATAACGTCCTCGTGCCGTACGAGTTCGGCGGCGACATCTTCGTCGCATCGCAGTTTCCGCTCGACCGCCAAGCCAAAGAGATCGTGTTCCGAGAGATTCCGAACGCCACGAGCGTCGCGTCGTCGTTGCAGTCGCTCACACCGCTCCGGCGCGAGGTGCTCAAAATCATCGAGCGGCGGCGGCAGCTCGGACAGATGCTCGTCGATGAAAACCTCATCACCAATGACGACGTGGCCCGCGCACTCGAGGCGCGTACCGAAGGCGAACGGCTGGGCGAGGCGCTCGTGCGTCTTGGGATCATCACGGAGGGGGCGATCAACCACGCGCTCGCGCGTCAAGATGACGGCGCGGTGGCGACGAACGGGGCCGCGTCTCGACGCCAGCCGATCGGCGCGTTCCTCATAGACAAACACTATCTGAGCCGCGAGCAACTGGATGATCTGTTGCAGCGCCAAGACCAACGCCGTCTGCCGGTCTTTGCGATGGCGATCGAGAGTCACGTGCTCTCGTCCGAGCAAGCCGCGGTCGTGATCGGCGAGTACTTCGAAACGGCGTACGTGCAGCCGCCGCCGCACGCCAAGGTGCCGCTCGACTATTTGAGCCTCATTCCCACGAAGCTTTTGAAAGAGCATCTCCTCGCCGTCTACGAGCACCAGGGCTCGGTCGTCGTTGCAGCACCGTACCCTCTCTCGGATGCGATGCGTGAGACGATCGTCCGCACGGCCGGAAACTCGGTCTCGTTCGCATTATGCTCGTCGGAGTCGATTGCTCAGCTGCGCCGGAATATGCTCCACGACATCGATCTCTACGAAATCGACGTCGTGGCCGCGGACGACTTGGACGGCGCTACGCGCTAGCCCAACGCAGAACGCGGAGCGCCCGCAGGGTATTCCAGCGGCTCGGCGCGCCGGCGGTCTCTTCAAACGAAAAAGCCAGCGACTCATCGTAGGCGCGATCCAGGAGCCACCGACCGTCGGCGCACCGTCTGCTCTCGAGAAGATCGAGGGCATCGCGCATGCGCGGCTCGGGCGCGACGGCGGCGCGCGTGAAATACTCGAGTGCGCGGAGCACGTCGTAATGGTAGCGCGGAGGGAAGGCGAGCTCGAGGAAGGCCGGATTCGCAACCTCGCCGGTCGAGCGCCGCCGGAAGAGGTCGCGCTCGAGGAGATACGCTTCGCCGCGCCTTCGAGCTTCAGTAACGGCGGGCGCGGATCCGACGGCGCGCTCGTATTCGAGTAAGCCTTCGAGCACGCAGATCGTGGTGTGGTACGACGAACGTGCACTTTTCGGCGCGTCGCAGTTCCAACCGCCGTCGTCGAGTTGCTCGGTGACGAGATGCTGTGCGAGGCTCTCTGTGGGATGCCCGAAGTAAGCACCGAGCGCAAGCGCGCCGCCGTTGATGCACGGCTCCACTTCGCCCTCGAAGAACGGCTTTGCGCCAAACCGTTCGTGCCAGCGAAAACCCGCCTCGAGGCGAGCCACGGCCGAGACGACGGCGGGCTCGTGCGAATCGACGCCGGTCGCCCGCAAGAGCTGCAGCGTGAAGAGCGTCGGTAACCAGTCGGCGGTATCGGGCCGGCGCCACGAGCCGTCGGATTCTTGGGACCCCAGAATTTTGGCGCCGAGTCCTTCGCGTGGAATCCGGGCGCGCTCCGCGGCGAGCGCCGCCGCAGAAGCGCCGGTAAGATCGCGCATCATCTGCCAGCGAATCGCCGGGTCGGAATCGAGCAGCCAATCGACGACGGGATCCATCGCAGAGCGTCTACTCGATCTTCACGCGTTCGAGGGTCGAGGGATCGCCGACAAGATCGATCCGCACGATTCGGTCGCCGGCAATCGTGAAGCGGAAGAGGACGCGCGGGACGCCTTCGTGCACCCACACGCCGGCGGGTTCGTCGCCGATGTAGGCGGGACGCGCGGCGCGTGCGCGCCCGGCGAACGTCTTTGCAACGGCGTCCGCGCCGTTGATCCCCGCCTGCAGACCGTCGTTCTCCCAGTACATTGCGCCACCCATTGCCACGACCGCCGCATCCGCGCGAAGCGTTGCCTCAGGGGCCAAAAGCGCGAGCAGTGCCGAGAAATTCCCAGCGCGCGATGCTGCAAAAAATGCGCGCACGAGTTCGTCGTGCCGCCGCGTTGCGGCATCGTGGCCGGTGGACGCGCCGCGGACTCGCCGGCGCGCACGGCTCGCGAGTTGCCGCGCTGCCTCGGGCGTGCGGCCCACGATCGAGCCAATCTCGTCAAAGGGCACGTCGAACATGTCGTGCAGCACGAATGCGACACGCTCCGCCGGCGCGAGCGCATCGA